>JAESUF010000316.1 GCA_016763215.1 Flavobacteriaceae bacterium | reverse complement strand
GCGATGTCTTCATCCGACAAAGCCTGAAAATATATTGCTTGACAACGAGATTTTATGGTGTTAATAATTTGTTCTTCGTTTTCGGTTATTAAAATAAAGACTGTTTTTTCTGGAGGCTCTTCAATTAGTTTTAATAATTTATTTGCAGCAGAAATATTCATTTTTTCGGCCATCCAAATAATCATTATTTTAAAACCTCCTTCGTACGATTTTAATTGTAATGATTTCACAATTTTTTCAGCTTCATCAACACCAATCAATCCTTGTTTATTTTCTACACCGATATATTGAAGCCAATTATAAAGACCACCATAAGGTTGCTCTTTTAAAAAACGCCTCCAGTCAGAAATAAATAAATCACTAACGGGATGCTTCTTTACAGCATCATTTGTGGTAACAGGAAAAGCAAAATGCAAATCGGGATGCGCCAAGTTTATACATTTTAACTCACAGGCTTCTTTGTGCTCAGAAGAAGTACATAACAAGTATTGCGCATAGGCAATTGCCATTGGCAAAGTGCCAGAGCCCTCTTTGCCAACAAATAACTGTGCATGTGGAACACGACCATTATCAGCAGAAGATTTTAAGTGATTTTTTATAGATTCTTGACCAAGAATATCGTTAAAATACATAGAACAAATATAGGTATAATATTATCTAAATAAGGTTTCTAAAATTTTGAAATTTCTATTTTTTGTCCCGTTGATAAATAAGTACATTTGTAAAAAACACACCTGTTTATGAAGATTTTAAATGATTTCAATTTTAGCAATAAAACAGCCCTAATTAGAGTAGATTTTAATGTGCCCTTGAAGGAAGATTTTACAGTTGCTGATGCCACAAGAATAGAAGCAGCAAAGCCAACAATTATAAAGATATTGGAAGACGGCGGATCTGTAGTTTTAATGTCGCACTTAGGTCGACCAAACGGAAAAGAACAGCAATTTTCTCTAAGTCATATTGTTAAGAAAGTAACGGATATTATTGGAGTACACGTAAAGTTTATCGATGATTGTATTGGAGAAAAAGTAGAAAAAGCAGCGGATGATTTAAAACCAGGTGAAATATTACTGTTAGAAAATTTACGCTTTTACCCAGAAGAGAAAAGCGGGGATATTCATTTTGCTGAACAACTTTCTAAATTGGGAAACATTTATGTTGATGATGCTTTTGGAACCGCACACAGAGCACATGCTTCTACCACTATTATTGCACGGTTTTTTGAAGGTAATAAATGTTTTGGAAACCTTTTAGCAAGTGAAATAGAAAGCATTAATAAAGTTTTAAATGATAGTGAAAAACCAGTGACTGCCATTTTAGGAGGTGCAAAAGTATCCTCAAAAATCGGAGTCATAGAAAATATTTTAGATAAAGTAGATCATATTATTATTGGAGGAGGAATGACCTTTACGTTTATAAAAGCTTTAGGAGGAGCTATTGGAAACTCTTTAGTTGAAGACGATAAATTAGAATTAGCGCTTGAGATTTTAGCAAAAGCAAAAATCACCAACACCCAAATCCATTTACCTGTAGATGCTGTAATTGCAGATGCATTTAAGAATGATGCAAACATAAAAGAGGTAAACACAAACGAAATTCCTGATGGTTGGATGGGTTTAGATTGTGGATCAAAAACATCAGTAAATTTTGCAGAAGTAACTGCAAAATCTAAAACCATTTTATGGAATGGCCCTTTAGGGGTTTTTGAAATGGAACGTTTTTCTAGCGGAACAATATCATTAGGAAATGCGATTGCAGAGGCAACTGAAAATGGTGCTTTTTCTTTAGTTGGCGGAGGTGATTCTGTAGCTGCAGTGAAACAGTTTGGATTTGCTGATAAAGTAAGTTATGTATCTACAGGAGGAGGAGCAATGTTAGAAATGTTAGAAGGAAAAACATTGCCAGGAATTGAAGCGATTCTTAATTAATGTACTAATATAGCAGTGCCAAAATTACTACATTGTTTTATTTTCAAATTGAACCATTAAAATTATGAAATACACCACACTACCAAATACCGATGTAAAAGTTAGTAAGATTTGTTTAGGAACCATGACTTGGGGTGAACAAAATACCGAAGCAGAGGGGCATGAGCAGATGGATTATGCTTTAGAACAAGGAGTTAATTTCTTTGATACAGCAGAATTATACTCAGTACCTGCAAGTAAAGAAACCTATGGTAGAACCGAAGAAATTATTGGAACGTGGTTTAAAAAGACAGGAAATAGAGACAAGGTGGTTTTAGCAAGTAAAATTGCAGGAGCGGGTCCATATACGGCTCATATTAGAGAGAATGGTTTTGCAAAAGAAGCACTTGTTTCTGCAGTAGAAAATAGTTTACGAAGATTACAAACAGATTATATAGACTTGTATCAATTGCATTGGCCAGCACGTGGAACAAATTGTTTTGGGGTACGTGATTATCCTTATAGTACAGCAGCGAAAGAAGCAGAAAATCATTTTGAAATTCTTGAAACGTTAAAAGGGTTAATTCAGCAAGGAAAAATTCGCCAAATAGGATTGTCGAATGAATCTCCTTGGGGAGCAATGAGGTATTTACAAACTTCAGAGCAACATAATTTACCAAGAATGAGTACCATTCAGAATTCATATTCTTTAATTCATCGTTCTTATGAATATGGCCTGTCGGAAGTTTCTTTGCGTGAGAATCTAGGCTTATTGGCGTATTCTCCTTTAGCATTTGGTGTGTTGTCGGGGAAATATTTAAACGGACAAAGACCTGCAGATAGTAGAGTTGTGCTGTATCCAAATTACAACAGATATAGTAGTTCTCAATCTGAAAAAGCCGTGGTTGAATATCATAAAATTGCTCAAAGAAATGGAATGACTTTGGCGGAAATGTCTTTAGCTTTTGTAAATCAGTTGCCTTTTGTGACGAGTAATATTATTGGCGCAACTAAAATGCAACAGTTGAAAGAAAACATAGGTAGTATCAATATTGAACTTTCCGAACAAGTACTAGCTGAAATTGAAGAAGTTCATCAATTAATTCCGAATCCAGCACCCTAAACACCAGCACCTTATTTGACATTACGATTGTATTTCTTTTTTTTATTTCTTATCGATTAGTTTAACAGAGGTTGCTTTAAATCGATCGCCTTCTATTTTTCCAATAACTTCTGCTTTTCGAATCACTTCACAGAAACCAGTGTTTTCATTGTGAGCGTCTCCAAAGTCATCAATATGAGCTCCATCAACAAAATAAGCGTTGTTGTCTATTCTAATGGCTAAATCACATCCATCTTGACCTTTTAAATCAAATTGACATTGACCACAGGATACTTCTGCTATAATTGTTTTTTCTTTCTTTTCAGTACAAGAAAAAAAGAACACTAAAGAAAGAGCGATTAAAGTTGTTGTTGCTTTTTTCATAATGACTAAGTTATTGTTTTTTTGCCCAACTATCTCGTAAGCCAACAGTTTTGTTGAAGACTAATTTTTCAGGAGTTGAATCGTTATCCACTGCAAAATACCCTAAACGTTGGAATTGAAACCTGTCTCCAACTTTCGAAGTTTGTAAACTAGGTTCTACAAAAGCATTGATTACTTCTAAAGAATCTGGATTTAAAAACTCCATATAACCTTTGTCTTTATGACTGTCTGGAGCTTCATCAGAAAACAAACGGTCATAGGCTCTTACTTCAGCAGGTATCGCATGTTTTGTGGAAACCCAGTGTAGGGTTCCTTTTACTTTACGAGTGCTTTCTTCCGTGCCACTACCAGATTTACTTAAAGGATCGTAAGTACACTGAATCTCTGTAATATTACCTTCAGTATCTTTAGTGCAACTTTCGGCTTTAATAATGTATGCGTTCTTTAAACGAACCTCTTTTCCTAATTTCAATCGGAAGAATTTTTTATTGGCCTCTTCTCTAAAATCTTCTTTTTCAATATAGATTTCTCTAGAAAAAGGAACCTCTCTAGTTCCTGAATTTTCATCTTCAGGATTATTTTCTGCAACTAATAGTTCTTCTTTCCCTTCAGGATAATTCGTAATCACAACTTTTATAGGATCTAAAACTCCCATCACACGATTTACGGTCTTATTTAGGTCTTCACGAACCTTAAACTCTAGCAAAGCGACATCAATCACATTTTCTCGCTTAGAAACTCCAACTGTTTCTATAAAATTACGGATAGAAGCAGGCGTATAACCACGTCTTCTTAATCCAGAAATTGTTGGCATTCTAGGATCGTCCCATCCATTTACAACACCATCTTCTACTAAGGTTAATAACTTACGCTTGCTCATAATGGTATAGCTTAAGTTTAAACGAGAAAACTCGCGTTGTTTTGGTGGGTTTG
>JAESUF010000315.1 GCA_016763215.1 Flavobacteriaceae bacterium | reverse complement strand
TTATTTCTGCTTTCGGAATATCTTTTTCATCTTTCATATTTTCAATTTGCTTTCTAAGTTTTAGTAATTTGGCTTGATCGGATACTTTTTTCTGTCTTCGCTTTACTTGTCCGGATTTCCCTGTTGATTGCTGATTTACTAAAGGTTGAGAGTTTGATGTTTTAAGTTTGTTTGATTCAACATAACGCATTAATATCTGCTTCATCCATTCTGGCATAAGCGTACCAAAGTGCTTTTCATAATCATTTTTAACAACTTCATATTTCATTGAAGTCCAAGATTTCATCTCCATCCAGTCGTATATTTTGGAGAGTTTTTCTTTTGACCATTTGATATCTTCCACTGCTATTCTAGCAATTTCCACATCTAAAGCCTCAGAAAGTAGATTCTTTGTTTTTAAGATATCCTCCTCCTTGTTGAGACTCTGAGTTAATGAACTGTTTTTTTGTGTAAAGTCTAACAAGACTGCTTGTAATTTTAGAGGCATTGTGAATCCATGTACTTTTTTATACGAACGGATGATGAATGCAAACCACGACTCTTCAAGTTGTTCAGGGAAGCTATTAAACAATGCGATCAAATCTTTTGCTTTGTCATGCATTTTGTATTCATCAATATACCTTAGAAATGCATGTGCTACCGTTTTTTGGTGGATTGAGAGCGTTTTTTTTTCTGATATAGTCTCTTTATTTAGTTGATCGACAATCCATTTCTTATCCGTTTCAGGTAAAGACTCTTTAAAGGCATGTCTATAACGCAGTGTAAATTCATCCAACCAATCCGATGTGATTTTAATTTCTACCAATTGCTTTTTAAAAAACTGAAACACTTCTAAGCGAGTAGGTGCTTCATGTTTTTTAGAATCGTAACCAGTATTGAGGTCTAATTGATTCGAAATAATTTTTTTTATTTTTTTCTTCACCATAAATGGGGTCCAACGTTGTTTGGTGCTGCCAAAGTGAATTAACGCTATTTGAGTTTCCAAGGTCAATTCCTGTCCACTTAGAACTTGAAATGACTGAAGAAATTCTTCCAACCATATTGTTGATCTCGTTTTTGTTATGGATGCAATTGCTTTTGTCAGAAAACTCAATTCATGTTTGTTTAAGCGCTTGCTTAGAAAAGCTTTTAATTCTAATATGTCAATATTTATTGCTGTGAAAGAATCATCAAATGGATCAGCATTTCCCTTCATTTCAAATTTCTTTTTTTGAATTTTAAAAAATAACATCTCAATTTCTTTTGGCATTATTGACTTGTAATGCTTCTTATACAACTGTTTCACCTTATCGAACCAACGATTATCAAATGGAATCTTTTTTATTAATTGATAAAACTCCATCGGTGATTTCGTGATGTCTAGGTTGTTTTCGCTGTGCTTAATTGTTTGTAGCTTGGCTTTTAATTGCGCTTTTAAGTTTTGTGTCCAATCGCCTTGTTGGTTAATGTTCTGTAAACTTGCTTGATCATGACACAGCTCAAGAAAGATTAGTTGATCTGACATTGACATTTCAGTTTCATAAAGACGATGATGTTTTTTCTTCAATATTTCTAGCCAATCTGTATATTTTCTCGGTCCATCAATGGCAGAAATCCACTTCACCCATTCCAGGATTTTCTTTTGGGGTTTCCCTTCATTATAAGATTCTATCTTCTCAATGATTGAGTTTTTAGTTTCTCTTACATAGTGGTGTTTTGTTAAGGAATCTAGCTTGTTAGACCCTTCGGGTTCTTCTGAATTCAATTGAGTTAGAAGCACTCCTTTGAAGACCTCTTTATTTGGGCTACTATTTTTAAATTGACTTAGTGTTACAGAAGTTCTTTCTAGAGAATCTAAAAACCATAAAGGAAGTGCTATTTCAAATTCCTTACGATAGGCCAACTTCAACTGGTTAATCATGTTTTTATTCAGCGTATTGTTTGAAAACCAATCAAGAATGAACGAATAGTTTGTGTCATTCAATACCTCATTCTCCAATTGCTCTGTAGTTGAACTAGTGAGGTTACTTTTATCTTGTTCATCGAACAGGATTGTTAATCGATCCAGAAGTTGCTTTTTACGATCTGATTTATCTAGCTTTTTATCGATAGCGTCATAAGTATCTCGAACCATATCTTGCCACTGAATCGGCAACTCTTTTTTAAATGTTTTTTTAAAGGCAATAGATAATTGATAAAACCACTTGGAGTTTAAGGGATGTTTCCCTATCCATTCCATTATGAAGACCAGGGGAGAAGTATTTAAAGTTGTACTTGTTATTTGATCGATTCCCTTTTTTTCTGATTTCTGTGCCTTTATTTTTTTGTATGTCTTTGAAAAATAGTTAACAAACTGTTTATTCAAATTCGAATGGTTCAATGAAGTACTTAGCTCATTAAAAGAATCCTCAATAAAGTGCTTGAGCCAAATAGGGAATTGAACACTAAATTTATTTTGGTAGGCAGCTGTTAATTGCTCAATCCAATTTTCATTTAGTTCATGTTCTGTTAACCATTCAATTATAAAATTGAAGGTTAAAGGTTCAATTGTTATCGAGTTGGACACTATTTGTTGTTCTACAACAAGATTTTCATTCAATGATTCTCCCAGTTTTTCAAGTAGTATTGAGATTGAATATGGTAGCGGCTGTTTGTATTTCTCTTTGTAATCTGATGTAAATAATTGTGTCCAATTCGTTAGTGAGTTTTTTTGTTCTATCCATTCAAATAGAAACCCCTGAACTTCTTTCATTGAGATGAATTGATCCAATGCAGGGTTATGGGTTGCAAATTCTTTTATTACATCATTTGCGAATGCCTCTTTGGAATCAATTTCCTTTAAGAGTTTTGAAGTTGGCTCTACATTCTGTAGGGAATTATCTTTCATTTTACTAGAGAAAGATTCAATGAAATGTTCCTGAAAATTAAACCCAAGTTCTTGAATGCTTGAATATGTCAACTTTAAAAAAGTATGCAAAAGTTTTGGGAGTTCCTCTCCATGATGCATTTCAAAATCAATAGATAATTTGTGTAACCAATTTTCAGCTAGTTTGTGTTCTTCAATCCATGAGAGGATATATTCTTGCACACTAATGTCAAGTTGATTCCATTCATTTTTATTTTCAGTATTTTTCCATGGTTTTGGTAATTCGATAGCTAGATTACTCGAAATCCACTCAATAAATTGATTGCGGAACAGAACGCTGTTATTCGTATTGTGTACCGCTGTTTTTTGTAGTAATTTCAACAACCATTCTTCCATTTTACAACCTCTAGACCGTTCAAAATCGACAGATAATTCGTGTAGCCAATTTTCATTAATAGGATGCTCAGAGAGCCACTTAGCAATAAATGTTTTTACAGAAGTTTCAATTTCATACTCATCAGTTTGTTCGTTTACTTTCTTGTCTTTTGAGAATGACACAAACAAATCATTAGTAATCGCTACTATAATTTGATTGCGGTTCTGCTTTTCTTGTTCATGTTTGCTAGCTGTTAATGTATCGAGTAAAAATAGGTTTAACCAATTGGGAAGACGAACTCTATAATGCTCTCCAAAGTCTCGATGCAAATTGTTTAACCAATCTCCTGTAAGTTTGTTTGTTGAAAGCCACTCTAAAATAAACGTTTCATAAGAAAAGGGAGGTAATTGTTGTTTGCCAATTTTGGTTGCTCCATTTATTTCAAAACTATCAAGCAGCGCTTCCTCAATTTTTTTGAGGTATTGATCGTGATTTTGCTTGTCAAGATTAAATGATTCTGCTGCAAAAGCATCTTGTAAAAGTGAGTAAACCCATGTAGGTAGGACTTCACCTTTTTGTTGTTCAAACACACGTGATAAATTGTCTAGCCAATTTTTTGAGAAGGTGTTCGTTGAAAGCCAATCTAAAATATAAGCTTTATAAGAAAAGGGTATTGGTTTTCGTTCGCTAGGT
>JAESUF010000314.1 GCA_016763215.1 Flavobacteriaceae bacterium | reverse complement strand
TCTCTTCTTTCTTTTCTCCTGCTTATTTGAGTTTTGGTCCAGGTGTTTTATGGCGAAAAAACGAACGCTATCGAATTAATATTGCACCTGCTACAGCACGTTTTACATTTGTAAGTAAAGAATTTTCAGGGAAATTTGGTACAGACTTAGGGAAAACATCAAATTTTGGTTTAGGTTTTAACCTATCATCCTACTTAAAGTATAAGTTGATGAAAGATCTCACAATGGAAAATATCTTCGCTTTGTATGCAGATTATCTTGACAACCCTAGAAATGTTGATATTAACTATCAAACAAACCTGTACCTAAGCGTTAATAAATACTTATCTATGAATATTACGTTTCATGTAATTTCAGACAACAATGCTTCTAGTAAAGTTCAATTTCGACAACTATTTGGTTTAGGGGTAAATTACACCTTCCACAAAATATAAAACAGTAATTTTGCCCGCATTATATTTTAGTATGAGAAAAATCATTGTAGTATGTTTTGTTTTGGCTGGATTGTCAATCAATGCGCAGGAAAAGAAAGTAGATTCAACTTCTAACTGGACAAAAAAAGGAGTTTTTACCTTATTATTTAATCAATCATCGTTTTCTAACTGGATAGCTGGAGGTGAAAATTCAGTAGCAGGAACCGTAAGTATTAATTACGATTTTAATTACAAAAAAGGAGATTGGTCTTGGGATAATAAGTTAATCACCAAATACGGAATTAGCAACATTAGCGGTTCTGGAACTCGTAAAACAGACGATCAATTCGAATTGAATTCATTGCTAGGTAAAAAAGCATCTGCACATTGGTCGTATTCATTTTTCGCCAACATTAGAACTCAATTTACCACAGGGTATGATTACGCAACAACACCAAAGACTAAAACTTCGGGGTTCTTTGCTCCGGGTTATATAACATTTGGACCAGGTCTGTTGTATAAAAAATCGGCTAATTTTAATATTAACCTATCGCCATTATCTTCTAAAGCTACATTGGTCAGCAATCAATTTGCTGGACAATATGGAACGGATCCTGGAAAAACATCTCATTACGAAGTAGGGTTTTATGCAGCATTGTATTACAAAGCTATTTTGATGGAAAATGTAAGTGTTGAAAATATTTTGAATGCCTACACGAACTATTTAAAAGTTCCTCAAAATATTGATGTAAACTATCAATTGAATTTTATCATGCAAATCAACAAATACTTATCTACCAACTTAAGCTTTCATATGATTGTTGATGACAATGCATCAAGTCAAGTTCAATTTAAAGAAGTATTTGGATTGGGTGTGAATTATATTTTTTAAACTAGTTAAAAACTAAATAATAAGCCGTAAAAATTGAATTTCTACGGCTTTCTTTTTTTAATATCTTTATCCTACTAAAAATCTTTAATGACAATCTTACTTGTTTACGCGACCGTTTCTATTTTCTTTTCATTTTTGTGCTCTATTCTAGAAGCTGTTTTATTAAGTATTACACCTACTTTCATTGAAATTAAGATGAAGGAAGGGCAACCCTATGCAACTCAATTAGAAATACTAAAAGGTGATGTAGACAAACCTTTAATTGCCATCTTAACTTTAAATACAATCGCTCATACAGTAGGGGCAATTTTAGTAGGAGTTCAAGCAGAGCAGCTTCCCTATAAGGTAGAGTTTTTAGGGTTCAATATTGTAGGTATTGTTTCTGCCATCATGACCTTGTTAATTTTAATTGTTTCTGAAATTATTCCAAAAACAATCGGGGCATCCTACTGGAAACAACTGGCAAATTTTACGTCAAAAGCATTAATTATTTTGATGTTTCCATTAAAGTACACTGGTCTTTTATGGTTACTACAGCTTACTACAAAATTAATTGGCAACAAAGGCCACGCAAGTGTATTGAGTAGAGAAGATTTTACGGCAATGACAGATATTGCTGAGCAAGAAGGTGTTTTTCAAGAATCTGAAAGTAAGATAATTAAAAATCTATTGAGCTTTAAGGAAGTACAAGTCAAGGATATCATGACACCAAGAACCGTATTAGAGTCTGCTGATGAATCACAAACCATTCAATCCTTTTTTGACGAGCACCCTATGTTACGATTTTCTAGAATTCCTATTTACGAAGGAGATCCAGATACCATTACGGGCTATTTTTTAAAGGATCAATTGTTAGAAGCTATCATTCGCGGAAATGGAGATCAGAAATTGAAAGCTATCAAACGTCCAATTTTGATTACCAAACGTGATTTACCCATTCCAAGTTTGTTTGAACAATTAATAGGCCAACGAGAACACATTGCTTTAGTGGTGGATGAATACGGCACTGTAAGTGGTTTGGTAACACAAGAAGACATGATTGAAACCTTGTTAGGCTTAGAAATTATGGATGAGAGTGATAATATAGAGGACCTTCAGTTACTCGCCAGAAAAAGTTGGGAAAAGCGTGCGAAACGCTTGGGTATTATTGATGATATTAAAGAGGATTAATCTCTATTGTTATCACCAACTTCATTGATTAAACTGGATTCCCAATCAAGTTGGGAATGACAAATAGAAAGTCATTGCGAGGAATAAAGGGACGTGGCAATCTCATTAAAAAGATTCCTTCGCTCTACTCGGAATGACAACTACTCTTCATTATACTCGTAATATAAAAAATCGTTGTATGGAAAACGTTGAATGTGTATCCTCTTTACTTCTTCGTAAGCTTGTTCTTTAAACGCTTCCAAGTTCTCTTTGTTTAGAGCAGAGATAAAAATAGAAGCATTTTCTGAATCATTCATCCACGTTTTTTTCCAATCATCTAAGGTATAATGCACCGCTGTTTTTTCTGTCACCAAATCATCTTCATCTATAGTTTCATGAGAATAGGCATCAATCTTATTAAACACCATCATGGTCGGTTTCCCTCCACAATTAATGTCATCTAAGATCGTATTTACAGAAGCTATATGATCTTCAAAATTAGGATGTGAAATATCTACGACATGTAATAATAAATCAGCTTCACGAACTTCATCTAAGGTAGACTTAAACGATTCTACCAATTGTGTTGGTAATTTTCGAATGAACCCTACTGTATCTGTCATTAAAAATGGAATGTTCTTAATTACTACTTTCCGCACAGTGGTATCTAGCGTTGCAAATAATTT
>JAESUF010000313.1 GCA_016763215.1 Flavobacteriaceae bacterium | reverse complement strand
GGGTCAATCTCCTCAGTAAAAATTAAATGCGGAGTTTCTTCTGCTACTGTTTCAATATCCATTCCTCCTTCAGTAGAATACATAATCATATTTCTACCTGTGTTTCTGTTTAATAAAACAGACATATAATATTCTTCAGGTTCTGAATCACCAGGATAATAAACATCCTCACAAATTAAAACTTGATTCACTTTTTTACCTTCAGCAGAAGTTTGTGGTGTTACCAACATCATTCCAATAATATCATTAGAAATTGTTTCTACTTCTTCTAAACTCTTAGCAAGCTTAACACCTCCACCTTTTCCACGTCCACCAGCGTGAACTTGTGCTTTTACCACGTACCAACTTGTTCCAGTTTCTGTAGTTAATTGCTTTGCTGCATCTACAGCTTCTTTATGGTTACTCGCAACAATTCCGCGTTGAATTCTTACGCCAAAACTGTTTAAAATTTCTTTTCCTTGATATTCGTGTAAGTTCATCTATTCTCAATGTTTAAAACGCTAGCAAAAGTACAAATTCCAAATAGAAATTATTACAAACAATTTGAGAAAATATACCCTAGGTAAAGAAATGATCTTTTAAAGAAAAATAACCCCAAAATGGGTTCATTTCTACAACTCACTACAAACAATCTACAGTTCATTACATTGGGTTCTTTATGACTGTTCAATACCTATAGATTTGTTATAAAAATCTTAAAATTCACTTTTTTAACAATTAAAATGTAACACATTAATATTAACATTGTCCTTACTGTAATTAACAGGATTTTGTGATTTCTCTGTTGAAATCATAAATACATTAGCAACTATAATTATCACCAACCCGCACATGTCACGTATTTTCTCTCTATTACTTATTACTTTTCTATGTTCAAATCAGTTATCTGCACAAATTGGAAAAGATCGAAAAAAAATTAAAACAACAAGAGTTTCCAATGCTCCAAAAATTGATGGAGTTCTAGATGATGAAGCTTGGAAAAATGCAGAAATAGCAAAAGACTTTTTTGTTTTTAGACCAGATAATGGGAAGAAAGCTCCAAAAACACATCAGACAGAAGTTAAAGTCATTTATGACGATGATGCAATCTACATCAGTGCAAATATGTTAGATCCAGACCCTTCTAAAATTCCAATGGAATTTACCAATAGAGACAATTTTGGGCAATCAGACTTTTTTTTGGTGACCATCAACCCCAATGATGATGGCCAAAACCCTTTTGAATTTATTGTTATGAGTACTGGGTCACAAGCAGAATCTAAAGTATCGGAAGGAAATGAAGACTTTAGCTGGAATGCTGTATGGGTTAGTGCAGCAAAAATTAACGGAACTGGTTGGGCTGTAGAAATGAAAATTCCATACAGAGCTTTACGTTTTTCTAATCAGGAAGTACAATCTTGGGGTTTTAATTTTCATCGAAATGTAAAAAATGAAAATGCTCAATATACCTGGAACTGGATTGATAACACACAGGGGACTTGGACTCAGTATGATGGACTCATTGAAGATTTTAAAAATATTGAGCCTCCTACTCGTCTAGCTTTTTACCCATATACTTCTGGAACTGTAAATACTTTTGACGGAAACTCTGAAACTTCTGGAAGCATTGGAATGGATGTACAATATGGATTGACAGAGAATTTCACTTTAGATGCTACCTTAATTCCAGATTTCGGACAGGTTGCCTTCGATAATGTAAGTTTAAACCTAGGTCCTTTTGAACAAGTATTTAATGAACAGAGACAGTTTTTTATTGAAGGAACTGAGCTTTTTGGAAAAGGAAATCTATTCTTTTCAAGAAGAATTGGAAGTCGTCCTACAGATTTTTCAGCTGTGAATAATGATCTTGCTGCAAATGAAGAAATCATTGATAATCCAGATGCTGTTAAGATGCTGAACGCTGTAAAAGTCTCTGGTAGAACAAAGAAAGGATTAGGTATTGGTTTTTTTAATGCCATTACTGAAAAAACGGAAGCTACTATTAGAAATACAGTAACTGGAGAAACTCGTAAGAGAGTCACAGAACCCTTTGCCAATTACAATATTATCGTACTAGACCAAACATTTAATAAAAATTCATCTGTAACGTTCATTAATACAAATGTAACAAGAGATGGTAGTTTTAGAGATGCTAATGTTACTGGACTTTTATGGCATGTAAGAACTAAAAATAGTAAATTTTTTGCTGATGGTTCTTTTAAGCAAAGTAATGTTATAGAAAATGGCAAAACAACCACAGGGAGTACTTTTGACTTAAGTATTGCTAAGGCTGCAGGGAATTGGCGCTGGGAAACTGGGTATAATTTCGAAGATAAAAATTACAATCCGAATGATTTAGGTGTACTCTTTAGCAATAATGAGCAAACTTTCTACGGAAACGTATCCTACAGAATATTACAGCCAAAAGGAAACGTAAATAACTTCCGTGTTAATAGTTGGTACAATATTAACTACTTACACGACTCTGGAACTTACACAGGGAACAATGCAGGTGTCAATATTTTCGCAGAACTAAAAAACCGTTTAAGTTTTGGAGGAAATGTAAATGGAAATTTTGGTAAACAATATGACTTTTTTGAACCAAGACAAGGAACTACCTCTGGTGTTTTCTTTATCAGACCAACACGCCTTACTGTTAATGGTTGGATGTCTACTGATTTTAGAAAGAAATTTGCTTTTGATGTCAACTTCTTTAAATCTTCTTTCTTTAATCACCCAAGAGATGCTTTTGGTTTTAATTTCTCTCCTAGATACCGATTTAGCAATCAATTGTCTTTTTCTTATGGGTTTGGCTTTAATAAAACAAACAATGATCAAGGATACCTAGACCAGGTTGGAAATGAGATCATTTTCGGACAAAGAGATCGTAAAACATTTAACAATACAGTGTCTGCAAAATATAATTTTAGTATCAAGTCCTCATTAAGTTTGACATTCAGACACAATTGGTCTGATGTTAGCTACGGATCTCGATTTTTTAGCTTACGACCTGATGGTTATCTAGGAGTTAACACAACCTATACTGAAAATAGAGATATTAATTTTAATAGCTGGAACCTAGACTTGAATTATTTTTGGCAGTTTGCTCCAGGAAGTCAATTAATCGCATTTTATAGAAATAGTATTTTTAGTGTAAATAACAACACCGGACAAGACTTCTTTACCAACATTGACAATCTGTTTAACGAACCGAAGCAACATATTTTTTCATTACGATTGGTTTATTTCATTGATTATAACAACTTAAAAAACATCTTCTAAAGACTTGCTAAGTGCGTCCTTTTTAATATTTTCGTTACATAAATAGTTTTTATGGTTGTAGCCAAAAATATACATAAGTATTATGGAGATGTCGAAGTTCTAAAAGGAGTCGATCTTCATATCAAAAAAGGAGAAATTGTTGCTATTGTAGGGCCTTCTGGTGCTGGAAAAACAACATTACTCCAAATATTAGGGACGCTAGACAAGCCTTTAAAAGAACAAGATTTTGAGTTAACTATCAACGGGGTTTCTCTTAAAAATTTAAAAGACAAACAAGTTTC
>JAESUF010000312.1 GCA_016763215.1 Flavobacteriaceae bacterium | reverse complement strand
TTTTAATAACGGTGGGTCTGTTTCCATTCGCTTGGGTGATGGTTTAGGAGGTTTTACAGGAAGTACAAATATTTCAGTTGGATCAAATTCTAAAGAAGTAGCTATTGGTGATTTTAATGGTGATGGAAATCAGGATCTTGCAGTGTCTAATCCTAGTTCAAATTATGTGTCTATCCTTATGGGTAATGGTACTGGCGTTTTTAGTGCTGGTACAAATGTAGTAGTGGTAAATGATTACCAATCAGTAGTTATAGGCGATTTTAACAATGATGGCAAACAAGATCTTGCCATGTCCAGTCATAGCACAAACAAGGTTTCTATCAAATTAGGTAACGGAGCAGGGCTCTTTAATATCAGTTCAGAAGTAACCGTAGGAACGGGACCTTGGTCATTAGCAATGGGTGATTTCAATGCTGATGGGTTTCAAGATATTGCAACGTCAAATACAACTTCTGGTACCATTTCCATCCGTTTGGGTGATGGGTTAGGAGGTTTTAGTGGCACTACAGATCTTACAGTAGCCTCGAGCCCCCAATCAATTACCATTGGTGATTTCAATGGCGATGGCTTGCAAGATATAGCAACGGCTAATACGAATTCAAACAGCGTTTCCATTCGCTTAGCCACTGTTGCTAACATTAACCTACAAGGAAATGGAACTACTATTGCTTCAGGAGATACTACTCCTACTGCTTCAAATGCTACGGATTTTGGTGGTGTCATAATTAATACAGCTACTATTAAAACCTACACGATTCAAAATACAGGTACTGCAGCACTTACTATAAGCAGTATTGCTAGTAGTGGAACGAATGCGGCAGATTTTGTTGTGGGCGGAATTACGCTACCGGCAACAATAGCAGCAGGAGCAAACAGTACTTTTACAGTTACATTAACCACAACTACATCAGGAGAAAAAACAGCTACCGTTACCGTTAATAATGATAATTGTGACGAAGGAACTTATACTTTTGCTGTTAAAGTAGCAAGTTGGAATACCGCTATTTGGACTGGAGCTTTAAGTTCTACTTGGAGTGTTATTGGGAATTGGAATAATAACGTTGTTCCAACAGCTGATTACTCTGTTACGATACCAAATGTAGCAACAACTCCAGATATTACTTCAGCAGTTCAGGTTGCTAATTTAACAATAGATGCTTCATCATCTTTAAGTATTTCATCAGGCGGTTCACTTATTGTTGATCAAGATATAAATACGACTGAAACGATAACCATGGAATCTGATGCTACTAACAGTAGTGTTCTAGTAGTAAACGGAACTTATACAGGAAGTGTAACGTATAAAAGAGGCGGTCTGTTAGCGAATAAATGGGGTATAGTTTCTGCGCCTGTTCATGGACAGAGTATTAAAGATTTTGCAGAAAATGCACAAAATAGTATTAGAATAAATACTTCGGTTACACCCAATAGATACGCAATAGCATATTATGATGATAGTAGAGCAATAGGTGCAAAATGGGTGTATTATACAACAACAGATTTAGCAGGGAATGCCTTAACTTTTGAAAAAGGAACGAGTTATGCCGTTTCAAGAGCTACAAATGGATCTGTAACATTTACAGGAACTTTAGAAACATTGACTCTTGGAAAATCGGTAATAGCTTCTCAATGGAATGCTGTTGGTAATCCATACACAACATTTTATCCTATCAATAAAAATTCAGGAAAAAATTTTATTGATGACAATATAAATAACCTTGATGCTGCAAATGTAGGAGTTTATGTTTGGGATATTATGCAAAGTAAATATATAGGAAAGTCACTATTAAGTGATGAAAGTTCATTCGCTCCGGGGCAAGGTTTTTTTATAAAAGCAAAGACAGGAGCTACAGTGGTTTTTTTTATAGAATCTGAAAGAAAAATTCAACCAGTATCTGGAGGGGATTTTAACAAAGGAGAAGGAACCGTAATACCAAGTATCCAATTAAAGGTTGCCTCAAAAGGAGTTATTTTAGATACAAATATTAAGTATTTTGAGAATGCAACTATAGGTTTAGATCCTGGATACGATTTAGAAAATTTTGGTAGAGGTGTATTTGATATTTATACTCATTTATTAGATGATATAATAACAAAAAAATTCACAATTCAATCATTGCCTGATAGTAGTTATAATCGTATGATTATTCCTATAGGATTAAAATCTGAATCAGGAGAAGATCTGAGTTTTTCAGTAAACACATCAGGTTTACCAGAAGGAATGGAAGTGTTTATAGAAGATAAAGAGTTAGATGTACTTATAAAACTTGATTTAAGTACAACATATGATGTTCATACAACAGCGAAACTAAATGGAGTAGGGCGCTTTTATTTACATACCAAACAAAGAGCATTATCAGCAGAGGGTTTAGGGATTAAAGATGTTAAAATTTATTATCATAAAGATGATAATTCACTAATGGTTAATGGAATTTTTCATGGTGATTTTAATGTGAAATTATATACTGTTTTAGGGACTTCTATAGTAGATGAAACATTCGAAGGAAACGGGATAAACAGTATTCGTTTATCAAATGTATCAAAAGGAGTTTATATCGTAAAAGTATCTTCAGAACTGGGAAATATAAGTAAGAAAATCATAATTGAATAAGTGATGGAAAAGGGAAAAAAACATCTTCAAGAAATAATAACAAGAAAGGATGCTTTACAAAAAATAGGAAATTATGGTAAGTATGCTGCTTTAACAGCTTTAGGAACGTATCTAATTTTAAAGCCACAAAAGGCACAAGCTGCAAGTCCAGAATCACCTGGGGGGGGATTTTGAATTAGAGTTTATTCAAAAAATACGATCGATAAATTCTACACCTAGTAGAAAAAGACTCACCTTTTTAGGGTATTCCACCTTTTAAATTCGGTGTAACTCCTTATTTTTTATACTAGAAAATCAAGTATTTTTGAAAAAGAATACTTAGAGAGAAGGGAATCATACAGTCCGTAATTTTTTAGCTGAACCATTCGTCTGCGTACTTTACTTATTTGGTCGTTACTAATTTGTTATTTGTCTAAAAAAGGTCAAATCAAATAGAATTTATTTTAATCTTTAGGTTAGAATAACAAATTTAAAAACAATGTATTATGGCTTTATTAATTGAGAATCAACAAAATGTATTTTATATAAAAGGAGTAATTGATGAATCTAATTCTGAGATATTAAAACTATATATGATGGTGCAATTTACGAACCATTCGATTATAACAATAGATATTAGTAATGTTAGTAGAATAGACAGGCATGGAGTAAATGCTTTAACGTCATTATACCAGAACGCATTAAAAAGAGAGAAAGATTTTAAGATTGTAGGATATGGATGTAAAGACATCTATGATGAGTTTTTACTATCTGCATAGAAAAATTAGTTTAGTAGTATTTATTTCAAATGTACCAAAAACTAGTAAAATAATTAAAGAACAGTGAATTCATTAAAAACCCCCGTGAATATATAATAAAATTGGATTTGACCTCTTTTACTTCTATTTATGTTGTTAATAATGGACTATTTTTCCTTGAAGTTTAATAACGACTAAAGAAGTTGAATCACCTTATCTAATTCTTCTTTAGAAGATAAATTTAATTTTCTCCTTATACGTGACCTTCCCATTTTAACAGATCCTATAGTAACACTTCTTATTTGGGAAATTTCTTTTATGGAAAAATTTAGCCTAATATAGAAACAAATTTCTCTTTCAGTTTTAGTTAAATCGGGATATTTTTCAATTAAATTAACATCGAAATTAACATTTGCTTTTGATAAATCACTTTCCAATGCCTTAAAACGTTTTTCAATACTGATTTGAGATTTAATGTCAAATAATATAGTACTTGTCAATTTTTTTTCTCAATTTCTTCAGTGGTATTTATTTTTAATTTATTTAAAATATCAGTGAGAAATTTAACTCTCATAGAGCTTTTGGCAACCAAATTAATAACATCTTTTTGTTCTGATTTTAATCTTTTGATCCCTTAATTCGGGGAGTCACTCATCCAATCCAGATTTGCTTCACTGGAATCTGAAATGAGCTCCATTGTTTCTTTCCAGGTAAG
>JAESUF010000311.1 GCA_016763215.1 Flavobacteriaceae bacterium | reverse complement strand
TCTTTCGTTTAAGTGTAAGCCTCTTGGTCTAAGAAGTAAAACAGCAGTTTTAGGATTTAGTTTGTATGATTTGTTTTTTTTAAGATCTATGAATGAGATGGTCTTTTTAGTAGCGTCTTTTAAGTTTTGCTGACCTTGTATTGTGTTTTCCCATGAAGGCACATTACTATCTTCTAAATCTGCCATAAATGTCTTAGCTCCAGAATTTAAAGCATTGATAATCATTTTCCTGTCTATTGGGCCTGTAATCTCTACACGCCTGTCTTGTAAGTCGTGTGGAATGTTACCAGCAACCCATTCGCGTTCTCTAATATCTTCTGTTTCACTTGGAAATTTTGGAAACGTACCGTCGTCAAATAAATTTTGTTGATCTAAACGCCTACTTAATAATTGTAATCTTTCTGCATTAAAATTTTCATGAAGTTTAGTTAAAAAACGAAGAGCTTCATCCGTTAGAATTTCTGGATAGTGATTATTAACATTTTTAGAAAATGAAATTTTTGATGATTTCAGCAGTTTGTGTTCCATGATGTTGTGATTTTATAGAGCAATCATCTTTCTTTGAAAGGTCATATTTGAATTTATAATTCCGTGAATTAATTTTTTAGTAGGCATCTAAGCCTTATTTATATTGACGTATGCAAATTTCAAATATTAATATATAATACTACTATAATTTTAGTTGAGACTGATTTTTCAGTAGACGAAAACACAATAGCTTTAGATAAGAGGAGGTTGGAGGTTGTCCTGTACTACAACATGTTAACATGTTGGTCGAAATTCTATAAAGCGGATATAAGGTTTAACAGTTAAAACAAATAAGGGCTGATGAGAATTTATCGCTGTTTGGATGTCTACGTTTTTAGGTTTACCTAAGTCGTATCAAAACGAAGATTAATTTTATAGCAGATCCAAAATTAAAATTCAAATGGGTAGTGTAACCTACGAACGATGGACAATAAGAGACTGAATGGTTGGACAGGTTCCTGTATTTGTCTTAAATAAAATAGTTGCTGAAGAATTATATAATAAGTTTAGCTTTTAAGTGTGCTACAACTCCTTATATAGAGAATAAAGTTCCTGTTTCAATTTACTTTTATGATTTTTCGAAAATTCCAACAGTTAAACCTGTTTCTATTTTTACATTCCAAAATCTCCTATTTTATCAATGTTGGCAGTATATAGGCCTTTAGTATTTTCTCAGTTTGTTTTGATAATCTTCTAATATTATAATTTTCTGTAGTAATAACCACGACGGTATTTAATTCTGGAATTATACTAATGTACTGACCCCCATTTCCTCTAGCCTCTATTGATTTTATAGTCTTTCCATTCACTTTATAAGTTTCGTGCCACCAAAAATAACCATATTCATTTTTATTAGATGTATTTTCTAGTCGTGTATGTTTTTTAAATGATGCTTCAATCCATTTTTCAGAAATAATACGTTTTCCTTTCCATGTTCCTTTATTGAGATATAGCTGACCAAATTTCAACATATCTCTAGGAGTTAAATTTAGGCCTCCAGCAAAATATGGAACCCCTTTATCATCTGTATTTAATATATAGTTTGTGATTCCTAAAGGAGAAAAAAGCTTTTTTTGTATATAAAATTCCAATGGATATGATAAACGTTCACTTAAATAAACACTTAATAGAAAAGGGTCTGCTGACATATAATTGGTATGCGAGCCTGGATTATGTTTTAGCGTTGGCTCTAATACCATTTTAAGCCAATCATCAGATTGTTGATAGTCATTTTCATAAACACCAATGCCAGAACTCATCGTTAATAAATCTTTGATTTGAATCATTGATTTTTGTTTGTCTTTAGTATATTGATATTCTTTAGGTAGATATTTGTAGACTTCTTCTAGAGTACTTTCAATAATGCCATCATCAATAGCAATCCCAATTACGGCAGAACCTATACTTTTTCCAGCAGAACGCATATCGTTTGGAGTTACTGAGTTAGAGTTGCCAAAGTAGTTCTCATAACGTAATTTACCATTTTGCGCAATCACTACACTTTCTACTCCTTCTAGTACATTACCAATGATGTCTTTTTCCAATGTAGACAATATCAATTGATTTTTTGAGTTTTTCCAACCATCATTTATGTCTCTATTTGCTTCCTTTTTAATACTTGCTACGTTTTCATTTTGAGCTGTTTTATGATATGAAATTTGGCTTAACTCTAGCGTTCCTAAACTAACAGTCATTTCAATTTTGGAAGACTCAAGCTCTCCTTTAAATAGTAATCCTGTTTTATAATCTTCAAATGAAATAGTATTATTTTTAACCTTACAATCAGTAACCCAGTATGTACCTAACTTAGGATATGCCATAAATCCTTCATCTGGCTCATCAAATTTTATAATGTTTAAGTATAAAGATTCTGGCTGTAAATAATAATTAGCAGAGAGGTTCCACTTTCCTTGAAATGTAGCATTCTTTTTATGAAGTTTTATTGGGTAAAAATCAAATCCTATTTTTATAAAACCAGATATTTCAGAGTGTTCATTATTCATGATTCCTTTGAAAATAAGTTTTTCATTAAGTTGAATATTAATTGTATCGTTCAACTTAAATTTTTCATGCAAGATTTCATTTTCATTAGCTATGATAAATGAAGCATTTTCACCTTCTTCCTTTTTAATAGTAATAGTTAGGCTAAAAGGATTGCTCTTTACTGCTGTTCCTTTCCATATACCAGCATAATCTTCTATTTTTTTTGTGCACAGCTTGATAGCATGCAGAGTATTAAAACAGATAAATAAAGGAATTTTTTTAACATCATAAGAGATTTTAAACAAAACATAGTTCTGCGTTATTCTCCAAATCTCTGTTTTTTTACACAAATAGAAAAGTAGTGTAAGCCTTATAATGTCCTATTGCGAGCGTTGAGACTATTCTGATTTTTGTTTCACATACTCTAATGGAGTTAGAGTAGTACGTTTTTTAAAAATTCTATAAAAACTACTTTTAGAACTAAATCCACAAGATAAACCTATACCAGCAATAGAATGCTTTTCTATTGTTTTTGATGTTAAAATAGCTTTAGCTTCTTCTACGCGATATGTATTAATGGTGTCGTGAAAATTACTCGATAAAACCTCATTAAAAAATGCTGATAATTTTCGTTCGGAAGTATCCATTTTATCAGCTAACAATTTTAAGTTCAAGTCTTGTAATAGAAATATTTTTTGCTCATGCATACAATAATGAAACGTTTCTTTTAGCGTGCTTTTTTCAGTCGATTTTAAATAAGAAGATTGCTTCTTAGCATCATTTGAAATTGGCGTATGAATTAAAAAGTTGGGTAAAAAAACAGTAGACTGTGTTAGACCATAATATCCAAGATAAAACATCGCAACAATTAAAAAAAATACCGTAATAAAAGCGTCCCAATCTACATAATAACCTACTATAATTTCTACAATAGTAATAATGAAATCTACAATCAACACAATTAAAAAACTAATTAGAAATTTCTCAATCCATAGCACATCTTTCTCTCTAATATTAGAATAGTTTTCTTTTAGTAAGTTCTTAAACGTATAAAATAAACGCAACGCGATAATAAAATATAGGATCCCAAAAATGTCTTGTACTATTGCCCAATTGGGTACATATTCGTGAATAGTATAAATGTAATTAGAGTTTGGATATAAAGACTTTGGTAAAATGTATCCAAATAAATAAATAAAGAAAACGATAAAGTGCTTGATGTTTTCTCTAATCAGTCCAGATGGTTTGAAAAAAATAGATTTCACGTACACGTATAACAAAGGTGGAATTAAAAATCGAACACCGTTCTGTAAATAATTGGTAATGAATTGTAATACTGTTAATTCATGTAAAGTAGCGTAGAAATATATAATTATGTTAAGAATTAATATCCAAAAAATAATCAATAAATAATGTGGCAACTTTTTTTCTTTTAGCTTAATAATACCAACTATTGGTAAAAGGCTTAATACTATTCCAATTACTAATACAAAGTTTAATGCTAATTTCATTTATCGTAATAATATTTCTTATTGAGTAATTTAAATATAAAGAATGTAACATTTTTCAAATAAAAACAATCACTCTATTTTAGACGAAAATACAAGTTTAATTTGATTGAGTTTATTTCTACGATTTTAGATGATAATTCGGAAAAAGTTATACAGATTACTAATTCTTTTTTTTCTCCGCAGTTTGTTTTTTATCAAATCGCTGTTATTTGAGAATTAGGCTGATTACTTAATGATGTTCTAAATGTTTTTTTTAATTACGTACAACAATGTATATTAAGTTCGTATGCTAAATTAATTGTTACTTCTTAAAAACCAACTGGTCTTACTTTATTAATAACTTCTGCACTCACCCAATAAATGTTCGATAACCCACCGTCTTCGTTATATCTG
>JAESUF010000310.1 GCA_016763215.1 Flavobacteriaceae bacterium | reverse complement strand
GATATAAAAACATTAAGAGGAGCAACAAATGGTGTAATTACTATAGACCCTGGATATAAAAATACAGGTTCTTGTGAAAGTGGGATTACATTTTTAGATGGAGAGAAAGGTATCTTACGCTATAGAGGTTATGCAATTGAAGATTTAGCTGCGAAAGCAGATTTCTTAGAGGTTGCTTATTTGTTGATTTTTGGAGAATTGCCAACAAAAGAACAATTGGCTAAATTCCATGCGGATATAAGAGAAAAATCCATCGTAGATGATGATATAAAGAAAATTTTAGATGCTTTTCCTAAAACTGCCCACCCTATGGGAGTTTTATCTTCATTAACAAGTGCGCTTACAGCTTTTAACCCATCTTCTGTAAATGTAGATTCAGAAGAAGAAATGTACAATGCCATTGTAAAAATAATGGGAAAATTCCCTGTATTAGTTGCTTGGGCAATGCGTAAAAAACAAGGACTTCCTTTAAATTACGGGTCTAACTCTAAGGGATATGTAGAGAATATTCTAAAGATGATGTTTGAAAGACCTGATCAAGAGTATGCTATAAACCCTGTTATAAAAGATGCATTAGATAAATTGTTAATCTTACATGCAGATCACGAACAAAATTGTTCTACGTCTACAGTGAGAATAGTCGGTTCTTCTCATGCTGGATTGTTTGCTTCTTTATCGGCTGGAATATCGGCACTTTGGGGTCCACTGCACGGTGGTGCAAATCAAGCTGTATTAGAAATGCTTGAAGCGATCAAAGAAGATGGAGGTGATACTAAAAAATACATGGCAAAAGCTAAGGATAAGAATGATCCTTTTCGCTTAATGGGGTTTGGACATAGAGTCTATAAAAACTTTGACCCGAGAGCAAAGATCATTAAAGTAGCTGCAGATCAGGTGTTGAATGATTTAGGTATTAATGACCCTATTTTGGAGATTGCAAAAGGACTAGAACAAGAAGCCCTTAATGATCCTTATTTTGTTGATAGAAAACTATATCCAAACGTAGATTTCTATTCTGGAATTATATACCGAGCTATGGGGATACCTGTAGAGATGTTTACCGTAATGTTTGCATTAGGTCGTTTACCTGGATGGATAGCACAATGGAGAGAAATGCGTTTAGGGAAAGAGCCAATTGGTCGCCCTCGTCAGGTTTATACTGGAGAAAATTTAAGAGAATTTAAAAGCCTTTCTAATAGGTAAACTCAAAATATATACTAAGCTTCATAATTTTTATGAAGCTTTTTTTTCTTTTTATGTTACAATTAAATATTCAAAACGAAACTTCTAGATTGAGAGTTGTTGTTCTAGGAACTTCACGAAGTAATGGGCCAACTCCAAAAGCAGAAGACTGTTATGATCCAAAGAGTATACAGCATGTTTTAGCGGGAACGTATCCAAAAGAAGAGGATATGACCATAGAAATGGAATCTGTGGCTAAGGTATTGGTAAAATACGATGTGCAGGTTTTTAGACCAGAAACGATTAAAGACTATAATCAAATATTTTCTAGAGACATAGGTTTTGTTATTGAAGATAAATTTATTCGAGCAAATATTCTTCCAGATAGAGACCGTGAAATTTTAGCTATTGAGCATGTGTGGAGTCAAGTTTCAAAAGAAAATAGAATTACGTTACCTGAAGAGTGTCATATTGAAGGAGGAGATGTAATGCCATGGAATGATTATATTTTTATAGGCACATATTCTGGAGAAGACTATTCAGACTATATTACTGCTAGAACAAATATTCAAGCCGTAAAAGCACTACAAGAATATTTCCCAAAGAAAAAAGTAAAAGCCTTTGAATTAAGAAAATCGAACAACGATCCAAAAGAAAATGCACTGCATTTAGACTGTTGCTTTCAGCCCGTGGGAAAAAGTAAAGCAATTTTACATAAAAATGGTTTTCTTATAGAGAAAGAATACGAATGGTTGGTCGATTATTTTGGAAAAGAGAACATTTTTGAAATCTCTAAAGAAGAAATGTACAATATGAATAGCAATGTATTTTCTATATCTGAAAATGTTGTTATCTCAGAAAAAGGTTTCACTAGGCTCAATAAATGGTTGAGAGCTCAAGGGTTCATTGTAGAAGAAGTCCCATATGCAGAAATTGCAAAACAAGAAGGACTTTTAAGATGTTCTACATTACCTTTGATTCGTGACTAAATTTTTTTGATATGAAATTTTCTGCTTTATTAAAGATAACTTTTGTTGTTTTAGTAGCTAGTACGCAACTTCTCCATGCACAAAAACTTACTAGAAAAGAAAAAAAGATTGTTAAGACAATTGAAAGAAACAATTCTGAAGCAATTCAATTCCTAGAGAAAGTCGTAAACATTAATAGTGGAACGATGAATCACAAAGGCGTAAAAGAAGTAGCCTTCGAATTCAAGAAAAAATTTGATAAAATAGACTTTCAAACCAATTGGATTGATATGTCAGAAGTGAATAGGTCAGGACATTTATTTGCTGAAAAAAAAGGCACAAAAGGAAAACGGATTTTATTGATTGGTCATTTCGATACTGTCTTTGAAGAAGATAGTCCGTTTCAAAAGTTCAAAAAAATTAATGATACTTTGGCATATGCTCCTGGTGGGAATGATATGAAAGGAGGAGATGTTATTATGTTATATGCATTAAAAGCATTGGCAGATAACAATCTTTTAAAAGATGCTCAAATCATAGTAGCATATACTGGAGACGAAGAATCTACAGGGAAACCTTTAACAATTAGTAGAAAAAACCTTATAAAGGCTGCGATGCAAAGCGATGTAGCATTAGGTTTTGAAACTGCAACTGGATTCGATAATGCTGCCATCGCTAGAAGAGGTTCTTCTGGTTGGAAAGTTGAAGTTACAGGAAAGAGAGCCCATTCTTCTGGAGTTTTCAATGAAAAGGTAGGAGCTGGAGCAATTTTCGAAATATCCAGAATTTTAAACGAATTCTATAATAAAGTTAAAGGAGAGCAATACTTGACCTTTAATCCTGGAGTTATTTTAGGAGGAACTAAAGTATCTTTTGAAAGCGTATTAAGCAAAGGTGATGCATTTGGTAAAAGTAATGTTGTATCACAATCTGCTGTAGTAAAAGGCGGGTTACGATTTATTAGTGAAGAACAAAAGGAGAATGCTAGAAAAAAAATGAGGAAAATTGTTGGGAATAACTTGCCCAAAACCTCAGCTAAAATTACTTTTGTAGATAGCTATCCGGCAATGTTTCCTAAAGAAGGAAACAGAAAGTTGTTGGAAAAATTAAGTCAAGTTAGCATAGATCTAAAACAAGGACCTGTTCATCCTTATGACCCTTCTAAAAGAGGGGCAGCAGATATTTCTTTTGTAGCTGAGTATGTGAATTGTCTAGATGGGCTAGGAGCCATGGGGAATGGAGCTCATACTCCAAGCGAAACGGTCAATTTAAAAACATTTGAACACTTAACAAAAAGAGCCGCTTTATTGATTTATAGACTAATTAATGAATAAATCTTCGATTATAATTTTCTATTTTGATGCAACAAACAACCAATACAATCTTAATGATTCGTCCTATCAACTTTAGGATGAATGAAGAAACAGCAGTTAATAATTACTATCAAAAGGTACTAACCAATTTGTTGCCAGCAACAGTGAATGCAAGTGCCCAAAATGAGTTTGATGCCTAAGTTGAGAAATTAGAATCTCATGGTGTCAACGTGATCGTTATTTCCGATATTGATGGGTCTGATACCCCAGATTCAATTTTCCCGAATAACTGGATCTCTTTTCATGAAAACGGAACCGTAGGATTGTATCCAATGTTTGCGGAGAACAGAAGATTTGAAAGAAGAGAAGACATTTTAGACCAGCTCGAAGAGAGAGGATTTGAAATAGAGAATCTAGTTGATTATACGTCAG
>JAESUF010000309.1 GCA_016763215.1 Flavobacteriaceae bacterium | reverse complement strand
GGAGACGATCACACATTGCTTTCCCAAGCAATTGGAGCAATGGTAGATACCTTTGATAAATTCAAGGTTTTATATACTTGTAAAAACGGAAAGGAACTCACTGAGAAATTTACGGGTTCTCCAAAAAACATTCCCGATGTTGTCTTAATGGATATTAATATGCCTGTAATGAATGGTATTGAAACAACTGAATGGATTACAAAAAACCACGAGACAGTACAAGTCATGGCACTTTCTGTTGAAGATGCCGAGGTTACAATTTTAAAAATGCTTAAAGCTGGCGCTGTTGGTTATTTATTAAAGGATACTGAAAAGGCTGTTTTAGAGCAGGCCCTGGTAGAAGTAGTAGAAAACGGCTTTTTTCATACAAAAAATGTGACCAGTTTATTGCTACAGTCTATCTCTGGGAATGGCAATAGAACGCTAGAATTTAAAGAGAATGAGCTTATATTTATGAAGTTTGCTTGTACAGAATTAACCTACAAAGAAATAGCAGACAGGATGTGCTTAAGTCCAAAAACGATTGATGGATATAGAGATGTTTTGTTTACAAAATTAAATGTAAAGAATAGAGTAGGCTTGGTTATGTATGCAATTAAAAATAAAATCTACACTCCGTAATTTTATCTGTAAATTTGCAGTATGGAAGAAACAAATAGACAACGGAAAATAGCTGGCGTTTTACAGAAAGATTTAGTAGATGTTTTGCAGAGAGCGGCTCAAGATGGTATGAAGGGCGTTATTATCTCTGTATCTAAAGTCACTGTAACATCAGATCTAGGCGTTGCGAAAGTACATTTGAGTGTTTTTCCTTCTGATAAGAGAAGTGAAATTATAGAAGGAGTAAAATCCAATGCTCCATTAATTCGTCATGAAATGGCAAAAAGGACTCGCAATCAACTGCGTAGAATGCCTGAGTTGTTGTTTTTTGGAGACGATTCTTTGGATTATATAGAGGAGATTGATAAATCCTTGAAAGGAGAAGATGAAAACCCGATTAAAAATCCTGAGACATTACCTAAGCGTCAAAAACGATAATTTTAAGATCTCTTTTGAACTTTCCTTTCTACATAGCGAAGAGATATTTATTTGCCAAAAGCGGAAATAATGCCATCAATATTATTACAATAATAGCTTCTATTGGTGTTATTGTAGGTACTGCTGCATTATTTATTATCCTTTCTGGATTTTCAGGCTTGAGAACATTTAGCTACTCATTGTTAGATATTTCAGATCCGGATATTAAAATAACGGCAAGTCAAGGAAAGAGTTTTATCTATACCGATTCGTTAAAAAATAGCATCTCAACAAACGAAGACATTGCTCATTTTTCGAAGGTTATTGAGGAACGCGTTTTTTTAAAAAATGATGAAAAGCAGCAAATAGCCTATGCAAAAGGTGTAGACTACAATTATACAAAGGTTGTAAAGTTAGATTCTGCTATCCGAGTAGGGAGCTGGTTACATAAAAACTACTTAAATACCAGTGTTATTGGAAATGGTTTGGCCTTTAAACTTTCGTTGAGCGTTCTTAATTATGGCAAACCTTTAGAAATATATGTGCCAAAAGCAGGCAAAGGGTTTTTAAACCCTGCAAGGAGTTTTAGAAGTATTGAAACGCAGGTTGTAGGTGTTTACTCAGGGACCGAGGAGTTTGAAAATAAATATATTTTTATTTCAAATGAACAAGCTCAACAGTTGTTAAATTATAAAGAAAACCAGTACACAGGAATTGAAATTAGACTAGTGCCTGGAGTTGATAAAGATGATTTTGCTGAAGCACTTCAGCAACAATTGGGAAGTCAATACAAAGTACAAACGAAAGTCCAGCTTAATGCCTTGTTTTATAAAGTAATTAATACTGAGAATTTTGTTTCCTACCTCATCTTTACATTGATAGTAATTATTGCAATGTTCAATGTTATAGGAGCTATAATTATGATGATTATTGATAAAAAGAAGAATTTAAAAACCATGTTGAGTTTAGGAGCTTCGTTAAAAGAAGTGAAAAAAATCTTTATAATTCAAGGGTTTTTATTAACGCTTATAGGAATGCTGGTTGGATTGATTCTTGCTATTTTGTTGGTCTTCATTCAGCAACAATTTGAATTGTTTATGATTACTTCTGATATTGCCTATCCTGTAGAGTTAAGAATTTCAAATATTTTAATTGTTATCGCAACCATTACCGTACTAGGATTTATTACGTCTAGAATAGCGAGTAGTCGGATTTCTGTTAAGTTTATTGAAAACTAATTTTCTTAGTTTTTTATTCTCAAATCTCTTTTAAACATTGACTTTTAGTGTTTTGTAGTTGATAAAATTAAAAAAATAATTTAAGTGTTTCTTTTTTTACTACATTTGATGTGCAATGAAAGAGAAAAAAACGCTATGATTTTTCCAACAACTACATTTTTAGAGATACAATACCAAAGCAATTAATCAATTGCTCATTTTGTTGTCTTGTTTTTTGAAAACGCTATCTTTTTTTCATTCTGGAAATTGCTAAACAATAATTTTAAAAAATACATTGTATGAAGAAATCCATTTTAATGGTTGCATTTTTCTTTGCTGCTATCACTGCCTATGGGCAAGACAATTTAAAGTTACCAGGGGTGGTTCCACCTTCTCCTACTGTAGCTAGCCTAATGAGTTTAGAAGCGGTTCCTATTGCTTATTATACAGGACAACCCAACATTTCTATTCCTATTTTTTCAAAAGGACTCAACAAAGACCTTACGTTGAACATTGGACTTCAATACACCACTACAGGAGTTCAAATTGATAGCCGTTCAGGATGGACAGGAACAGGTTGGGCTTTACAAACAGGAGGCGTTATCTCAAGAACAGTAAGAGGCATTCCTGATGAAGACAAAAAACAAGGACATAACAGAACAGGCGTGTTAAACAATCCAGATTTTTGGAATTTTGATAATTTAAGTTACTTGGAGAAAGACGAATTTAATTGGAAAGCCAAAGGGAGTTCTGCTAACAGGTATGATACTGAATTGGACTTATATCAATTCAATCTCTTAGGTGTTTCAGGTCGTTTTGTAGTGGTTAATGATAATGGCATACTAAAAGCAAAACTGATATCTAAAAGTCAGAATATAAAAGTCTCAATTACGTACAATAGTACTGATTTTAAAATCACTGCTTTTTTAGTAACCGATGCCTTAGGATACAAATATACCTTTGATATTATTGAAGAAATGACTTCGACTCCTGTCTACGGAAATGTAGCACAAGGAAATGGAGTTGGAATTATAGACGTCAGCGGAATACAGGGTATTGTAACCAATATTTCTGCATGGCATCTACGTAAAATAGAAACAAGTAACGATATAAACCTAGCTACGTTTGCCTATTCAACACACGGACATACTTATGAGACGGCTAATTCCAGAACTGAAAACACCTTATTAGCTTCTTTTAATTCTGATGTATTGAACAATGGGTACAATAGCGGTGTTCTTAAACCTCAATCTACTACGGCTAAATATGCTGTAAGCGCCCAAACTAAAAAGCCTTCTATTATTACATTTAAAGACGGAACAAGTGTTCACTTTTCAACAACTTCTTCTCATCCAGAAACCTATGGAGCTGTACTGAGTAGTATCGCAATTAAAGACAATGCGAGTCAAACCAATAAAACATATAATTTCACCTATGAAACTACCAATCGTTTGTGGCTTAACAAAGTGTCAGAAGTTGGTGGTAGTTTGATACTGAATCATACCTTAGATTACAAT
>JAESUF010000308.1 GCA_016763215.1 Flavobacteriaceae bacterium | reverse complement strand
GGATTGCTTAGTACAACATATCTAGGTACATTTACAATGTTATTGTTCTTTATTAATACGTGTTATTAATACATGTTATTAATTTTTGTCAATTAGAATCACCCCCTATTTTTAATTGATAATTAAAAAAACTCAGATGAAATTTTATCTGGGTTTTTTGTTTTCTATAGCTCTGTACTCTATACTCCCCATTTATAGGGATGCTGAAATTTCCCTAATTCAAGGGATTGCTTAGTACAACATATCTAGGTACATTTACAATGTTATTGTTCTTTATTAATACATGTTATTAATTTTATCGATTAAGAATTTACCCCCTAACTTTTAATTGATAATTAAAAAAACCCAGATAAAATTTTATCTGGGTTTTTTATTTTTTAGAGACATTATTTTTTAGCTCCCCTTTTTTAGGGATGTAAAAATTTCACTATTTCAAGGGATTGTTTGACACTAATTATCTAGGTATATTTACACCATAATAAGTTTTCATACAACATATTATAGAAGTTAGCAAAATTAAGTTTACCCCCTAATCTTAATTAAGATTAAACCTGAGTCATGTACTCGGGTTTTTTTAGTTCCTTTGTCAAAAATTTTTTCGTGAATTATATTTCAGTTGAAAACATCTCCAAGTCATACGGTGATAGAGTATTATTTAAAAACCTTTCTTTTGGTATTAATAAAGATCAGAAGATTGCTTTCGTAGCAAAAAATGGAACGGGAAAAACTTCCATACTTAATATCATTGCTGGATTAGACACCGCTGATGACGGACAGGTAGTACAGCGAAAAGGAATACAAATATCCTACCTTTCTCAAAATCAAATTTTTGACGAGAACCTAAGCATTGCAGAAACAATTTTTGCTACTGAAAACACAATATTACCTATTATTCAACAATATGAGAAAGCGTTAGAAAACCCTAACGACTCAGAAAATTATCAAAAAGCATTTGATTTGATGGATCAACACAATGCTTGGGATTTTGAAACGCAATACAAATTGATTCTTTCAAAACTTAAGCTAATCGATATACATCAAAAGGTTCGCACTCTTTCCGGAGGGCAAAAAAAACGATTAGGACTGGCTATCATATTAATCAACAAACCCGATCTTTTAATTTTAGATGAACCTACAAATCATTTAGATTTGGAAATGATCGAATGGTTAGAGTCTTTCTTTAAAAAGGAAAAAATCACCTTATTCATGGTTACACATGATCGTTATTTCCTAGAACGAGTATGCACTGAGATCATTGAACTAGATCAAGGAGAACTTTATAAATATAAAGGGAATTACTCCTATTATCTAGAGAAAAAAGAAGAGAGAATTACTCAAGAAGCGACTTCTACTGACAAAGCTAAAAATCTTTTTAAGAAAGAATTGGACTGGATGCGTAGACGGCCAAAAGCTAGAACTACAAAATCTAAATCTAGGATTGATGATTTCTATGAAATAAAAGAAAAAGCTCACAAAAGAAGGCAAGACCATGCTGTTCAATTAGAAATTAACATGCAGCGCTTGGGTAGTAAAATTGTTGAACTTCATAAACTAAAGAAATCATTTGATGATCTTGTAATCCTTGATGGATTCGAGTACGTCTTTAAAAGAGGAGAACGTATTGGAGTTATTGGAAAAAACGGTACTGGAAAATCATCTTTTTTAAACATTTTAACTCAAGGAGAACCTGTTGACGGAGGAAAAGTAGTTGTTGGTGAGACCGTGAAATTTGGATATTACACCCAAACAGGAATTCAAATTAAAAAAGGCCAGAAAGTTATTGATGTCATTAAAGAATTTGGGGAAGAAATTCCGCTAACAAAAGGGAGAAGAATTTCTGCATCTCAACTACTAGAACGATTTCTTTTCGACAGAAAAAAACAATATGATTTTGTAGAAAAATTAAGTGGTGGCGAACAAAAGAGATTGTATCTCTGTACTGTATTAATTCAAAATCCAAATTTTTTAATTCTAGATGAACCAACCAATGATTTAGATGTGGTTACGTTGAATGTTTTAGAAAGTTTTCTGTTAGATTTTCCTGGTAACTTAATTGTTGTTTCTCACGACAGGTATTTTATGGATAAAGTAGTGGACTCACTATTTGTATTTAGGGGAGATGGTTTGGTAGAAAATTTTCCAGGTAATTATTCTGACTTTAGAGCTTACGAAGATTCAAGACCTGTAATTTCAAAAAAAACAGAGAAAAAAGAAATTCATAAAAAGGAGCCTCAAAAAACTAAATTAAGTTATTCTGAAAAACGAGAATTTGGTTCTTTAGAAAACGACATTGAGAAGTTGGAACGAAAGAAAAAAGAACTTGAAGCCTTTTTTACAAATGAGACAATGTCTGAAGATGAACTGCAGAAAAAATCTCAAGAACTTCAAAAAACAATCAATTCCATCGAAGAAAAAGAAGAAAGATGGTTAGAGCTCTCGATGAAACTTGAAGGTTAAATTTTAATAATTTCGCTTTCCTTAATTAAATCTTCGTTATTAAAGCGCAGTAACAATTGCGCAATAGCAATGGTATCTTTTTCGCAATAATTGACAATACGTTCTAGGTTTTTCTCTTCATAATATACCTTGGCAACTTCACTACCATCAATATCATCTTTGGGTGAAGGAATATTTAAAATTGAAGTCAATAGTTGCAACGAAGTAAAGTGCTTATAATCTCCAAATTTCCACAATTCCATGGTATCTATATGTGGAACTTCCCATGGTTTTTTACCAAATAAATTCAGTTTTGATGGGAGTTCAATTTGATGTACAATCATTCTTCGAGCGATGTAAGGAAAATCAAACTCTTTCCCATTATGTGCGCAAAGAACATGACTCTCTTTATTAAAATGAGTGTCTAGCAAAGCTTTAAAATCAATTAATAAACGGTTCTCATCATCTCCATAAAAAGAAGTCACCCGTAAATTTCTTTGCTTTTCTTTCCTTGTAAAATACGCAACTGAAATACAAATGATTTTCCCAAACTCTGCCCAAATTCCTGCTTTTTCATAAAACTCTTCAGCGCTAATCTCTTCCTTTCTTTGATAAGCAGTCTTTTTGTTGAACAGTTCTTTATTGATTTCGGACACCTCTTTCCAGTGCTCCTTTTGAGGGACGGTCTCGATGTCTAAGAACAAGACATTATCGATTTTAATTTTTAGATTCATTTTGCAATATTTTTTTTGTGAAGGTACTAAAAATAGAGAGCCTTAAGAAACTCAACAACTTTGAAAAATTTTAGATAAACTGAAAAGAGCAGACTGTTTAGCCTGCTCTTTTATCTTTTTGTTACGCTTCTCTTCTACCAAAAACTAGAATCTAGTCCATCCAATAGTCCAGTCTGGAGCAATGGCGCCATTCCCAGCACCTGTTGCAGTTCCTTGCTGTACAAAAGTTTGATTAGCTCCTGCGTAGTCAGTAACTACAAATCCAGTCATGCTATTCACAAATTGAACATTTGTCATTACTAAATCTCCATTTTCAATTCTAACTCCTGCTTCTGCATCCGTACTTTTAACTTTTACTCCTAAATTTACACCTTCAACATAAAAGTTATCTATTGTAAAGTTACCTCCTCCTTCTTTGTAAAATAAAGCTCCTTCAGTAACGGGTCCAACAACTGTAATGTTTCTCAACGTTGCACTTGTTACAGGTGCTGCATTTCCATTATCTCCGTTATTAGATCCTTCAATTCCGGCTTTAGCTCCTCCTGAGATATACCAAAATTCTCCAATACCAGACCAACCATCAGCAAAATCAATTGAATCATCACCACTATTGGTAGATACTAACCATTTACCATTTACGGTTCCTCCAAAGAACTCGATTCCATCATCTCCTCCTTCAAAAGATTGTACATATTCTACAGTAGTTCCAGAACCAACACCAAACAAAGACAATCCGTTAAATTCTTTTGTGCTATTAAAAGTAGCTCCTGTATATTCTAATCTTAGGTATCTAATAGACCCTGAATTATCATTTAAAATAGTACCACCATAAGTAAGATCTGCAACTTCTGACGTTGCTACAGAACCAACATTTGTTGGTGCTTTACCGCACACTACCAATCCGCCCCAATCTGCTGCTGCTGGTGAGCTAGCTCCAGAAGTCATCACAACTGGATTTGTAGATGTTCCGTTTACAAAAATTTGCCCCCCTTGAGCAACTGCAATATAAGAACTTGTTCCTCCAGTCGCCTTAATTGTAGTTCCTTCAGGAATTGTTAAGCTTCCTCCTTCTTTTACTACATAAGCTCCTGTTAATTCATAGGCAATTGAAGCATCAAGAATAACATCATCAGTGATGTCTCCTTCTAAAGTAGATATTGCACATGGTTGACATGAAGAACCGCCACAATCAACTCCAGTTTCATCTCCATTCTGAATACCATCAGAACACGAAACATCGACTAGTATTTCATTATCACTACAAGAAATAAGAAAGGTAAATGACGCTACTGCAATCATTAATGCAAATAAAATTTTTTTCATTTTAATTATTTTAAATTTTTAGTTTTAATTACTGGCGTAAAGTAACTGCCCTTATATTAACTGAATATTTTTTAAAAATTAATGTTGAGTTATAGGAGTGTTAACTAAAAGTTATACGATAACGATAATTTAATATTTGTTCCTAATTTGTAAGAGCCAACAATCACTTCTTGAGTTTCCTGTGTTCTCTTTACTAAGGGGTTTAACAAGTTTTTTGCTGTTATCCCTATTCCTAAGTTTTTATTCAATTGAGATTTAAATACAAAGTCTAGCGTGGCAATTCCTGAATCTATAATGTTTCCTTTCCCCTCAGTGCCCAATGCAAATATTCTATCAGAGAAATAGTTAAATGTTAAAGTCCCTTGAATACTCTTGCCTCCGTTGTATTCTTTTAAATAGCTAACATCTGCATTCATTAACAGGTTAGAAGCTCCTGTTAATTCACTTTTTGTTTGCGAGAAGTCAACACTCAAAGGAAAACCATTGGCTGTAGTTTCATTAAACACCTTATCACCATTTAAGTCTTGATTTGTAGTTAACAATG
>JAESUF010000307.1 GCA_016763215.1 Flavobacteriaceae bacterium | reverse complement strand
CAAAGGAAGCTGGTTTTTTAATAATAACATTACCAACACTATCTACAATGGTTTCTAGGTTTAAGGCTTTACCAAAATCGACCATAAATTGAATCACTCGTTCTTCTTTTTTTGAAGGACGTGGCACAGCATTTAAATCTGAAAAATGATTCCATAATGAGGTAGGAGATAACAATCGGATGTCTGAATTCATAGAATTGGGGATTAAAGGTGTATTTGTAATCAAATATATAGAAATGAGGGTCAGTTATGAAATTTCTATTACAATTTCTTCAAGGTTTTTTCGTACTTTTTTTTGCTCTTTCATAAAGTCATCATCTGCTCTATACCCAACAGGTAAAACCAAAACAGAAGCTAGGTTTTTAGACGTCAAATCTAAAATCTCATCGTATTTTTCAGGGATAAAACCTTCCATGGGACATGAGTCTATTTTTTCATTGGCGCATACGGTTAGCAAATTACCCATTGCTAAATAGGCTTGATTTTTTGCCCAAGAGAATAAATCTTGATGCTGTTTGCTTGCTATTAAATCTTTCAAATACTTTTTGAATGGGGTAATAATTTCATCAGGAGTATTTCGTACATCCTTTACTTTTTTAAAGTAATTTTCTACGTCGGTTCCATTTAAGTTTGTCTCTACACAAAGAATCAAAACATGAGACGATTGAGCTACTTGTTGTTGGTTCCAGCTATGTTCAACCAAACTTTTTTGAATCTCTTTATTTTGTAAAATAACCAGTTTTAGGGGTTGTAAACCATAGGAAGTCGCTGTTAAGTTAAAAGCTTCTTTTAAAAGGTTTATTTTAGTTTGTGGTACTATTTTATGTTCATCAAATTTTTTAACAGCATAACGCCATTCTAAATTTTCTATACTACTCATCATCATTAAATTTTAAACAAAAATACTTCTTTGTTTTTTGATTCTTAGGATACTAACATTATTAAAATTTATGGATGTATAAATAAAGCTCTTTAGATTTTTTGTAACTTGAAAACAAAAAAACTATGAAAGAAGAATTTCTCCATTATGTATGGAAGAATAAACTGTACGATCCCTTAAGATTAAGAACAACCAACCAAGATCCAATATGCGTAATAAATTCTGGGCTTTACAATCAGAATGCTGGTCCAGATTTTTTGAACTCTAAAATAGATATTGCAGATCAAATTTGGTTTGGAAATGTTGAAATACACATAAAATCATCTGACTGGTATTCACATCATCATGAAGTAGATGAAAATTACGATGCTGTTATTTTACATGTGGTGTGGGAGCATGATAACGATGTTTACATGAAAAACAATTTACCAATCGCGACGGTTGAGTTAAAACAGTATGTAGATCCTAAATTAGTAGAGAAGTATCATGGTTTAAGTCTGCAATCATTGCGATGGATTCCTTGTGAAAAAGAAATAAACACAACGGATTCTTTTCTATTAAACAATTGGTTAGAACGCTTATTCATTGAGCGATTAGAGCGTAAATCTACGCTGATAGAGGAGTTGTTAGATGAGTCGAATAATGATTGGGAGCGTGTTTTGTTTTGTATGCTGGCTAAAAATTTCGGATTGAAAGTGAATGGAGATGCCTTTTTTAGTTTTGCAAAATCAATTCCGTATGCGATTGTTAGAAAAGAGCAACATGATTTTGATAGACTGTCTGCATTGTTTTTTGGTCAGGCAAGGTTTCTTTCTGAAAGAATAGAAGACGCCTATCATGCTCACTTAAAAAAAGAGTATGAATTTCTAAGTGAAAAGTATCAATTAGATGAAGTTATAAAGAACCAGTTTCTGTTTTTTAGAATGCGACCTTCTAATTTTCCTACAATAAGAATAGCGCAATTAGTTGCATTGTATCACAAACATAAAAATATTTTTTCTGAATTGATGAAGATTAAAAGTATAGAAGAGTTTTATGCTTTGTTTGTAATTGATGTAGGCGATTTTTGGGAAACACATTATAACTTCACAAAAGAATCTAAAAGAAGAAAGAAAGGTTTTACGAAGTCTTTTTTAGACCTGTTATTTATCAATACTGTAATCCCGTTGCAGTTTAGTTATCAAAGAGCCACTAATGAACTTGATGAAGAGCAGTTGTTTAAAATGATGAACAAGTTGAAACCAGAAAAAAATAATATTGTTTCTAAATTTTCTGATTTGAAAATTGAAGCAAAAAGTGCTTTTGAAAGTCAAGCTTTATTAGAGCTTAAAAATAACTATTGCGCAGCCAAACGTTGTTTAGAGTGCGCAATAGGAAATCAATTGTTACGAAATTGATTATTTTTTAGGATTCAATATGGTGTTAATTCGAACCACACAATCTTTGTAATGGTATTTAGAAATTCTATTTACAGCTCTGTTGCTAGCCGTAGTTAATAGGCTCTTTAAAATACGCAATTCTCCTCTAACAATAGATTGTAGATCGGAATTCTGAGCACCTTTACTGTTCATTAATGTGCGCATTCTTTCGATAAATGATTTCTGTAAATTTCTTCTGAAAACATCAACGTTTTTTGTGGCTGTAGTTTCAGAAAACAATCCTCTACGTAAATCTCTAACCATTTCAGTAGGGGAGTAGAAGTCTTTTTGTGTGACTTCAGCATTTATCATTCTTTCTAGTCTAGAAGCATTTAGGATGCTATACAGTTGTCTGTTTTGTAACCCAAGCATTCTTTGAGTGTAACCAGAGTGATTGGTGTTTTTTAGAATTTCATCAGACATCAACCATTTTTGTGTTGCAAACACATTTTTTTGCAACCATTTCATTGACGCTTTTTGTTTTGTTTTTGAAACATTATGATATACATATCCCTTTTGGGTAGGTTTTTTATTATACTCGTAAACTCCTCCAATGACCCCCGTAACATGACCAGAATATCGACTCCATACACTTAGTAATTCGCCATAAAGTTCACTTAAGTCATCATAATTATTGGTTTGATCTGAGGTCCATTTTTGTAAATTTTTAGCAACTATTTTAAGGTTTTTTACGCCATAAGTGCTCGCTTTTACTTGGTCATCACCTATACCTTCTGTTTGAGCAGATGGATCGTATCGTTTCGAGCCAAATCGATATTTTGGATCTTCTCCTTTATCCGAAATCCACTTATCCAACGTTTTTACTTCGCTCTCTGGAGTGGTTGCATTTGGAATCAATCGATATCCCCAATTAATAGAGTAGTGGTCATAAGGACCTAATTGACGAATAAAACGAACGTCTTTATCTCCGGGTTGAGCAATGTAATTATAACGAGCGTAATCCATAATAGTAGCGGCAATTCCATACTTTTTAGTAAAAGAACCCGATCTTAATGAATCAACAGGATATGCATTACTTGCAGCCATATTGTGCGGTAGTCCAAGAGCATGTCCTACTTCATGGGCAATCACCATTCGCATCATTTCACCAATTTCTTCATCAGGAGTGTCTAAAGTTCTTGCTGATGGATTCGCAGCTCCAGTTTCTAATAAATAACGGT
>JAESUF010000306.1 GCA_016763215.1 Flavobacteriaceae bacterium | reverse complement strand
ATCACCTAGTTGCCCAGCCCAATTCCCGAATTGATGTCCAGCATAACACATTGCAAAAGGCTTAGAACCTTCAAGAATATGATTGCCAGTCACAAAATCTAAAAACTGTTTTGACTGAAGATCTTCAGTCGTAAAACCAAGTTCATCACTCATTTCTTCAGAGACATGAATTAAACTCGGATTTGAAGTATGTATAGGTGTTACAAATGAATAAACAGATTCTAAGACCTGTCTTCTCGAATTTTCTAGATTCGAATCGGCAGGTAAATGATCCGTGAAATTATTTTTTAATTCGATATTCATTTAATAGTTTCATTAACAGTTTGGTAGCCCTTCGTCAGGAATGACAAGTTAATCTATTCTCTACTGAGGAGGGGCGTGAGGTGTTAATTTATTTTAATCTTTTAATCCATTTTAAAAGTTCAGCATCTGAAGGGTTTCGTAGTTTTTTAGAGTCTATTGTAATGGTTGGGAAGTTTAATTTCCCAGTAGTGTATAAATTCCTTAATTCATTCGCATTTCCTTCATCCTTTTCTACATCTAAAAATACAAAATCTAATTGATATTCTTTTAAAAGACGCAGATAGTGTTGTGTTTTATGACAGCTATCTGCGCCGTATAGTTTAATCGTCATTATTTTAATTTATCAGCATGCAGTTTGCGTAGTTTTTGCAATTTTGGTGTAATGACAAAACTACAATACCCATTCTCCTGATTGTTGCTGTAATAATCTTGATGATCCTGTTCTGCGGTATAGAAAACATCCAAAGGACTTACTTCTGTTGCTATTTCATCATCGAAATGAGCTGCTAATTCTCGTACAACCACCTCTGCGACTTCTTGTTGTTTCTCGTTGTGAAAATAAATGACAGAACGGTGCTGTGTTCCTACGTCTGCTCCTTGACGATTTAGTTGCGTAGGATCATGCGTGGTCATAAATATGATAAGAACGTCTTCGTAAGAAATAACAGTAGCATCATAAGTAACCTGAATTACTTCAGCATGTCCTGTTAAACCAGAACAAATTTCTCGATATGTTGGTTTTCCAGGGGCGTTTCCTCCTGAATATCCTGACACAACTTTTTCGACACCCTTAACTTCTAAAAATACAGCTTCTGTGCACCAAAAGCATCCACCTCCAAAGGTTGCCATCTCCAATATTTTACTCATCTGTTTCTTTTTTTAATTTCATTGATTCTGAATTGACGCAATAGCGCAATCCGCTAGGTTCTGGGCCATCAGGAAATATATGTCCTAAATGAGCATCACAGGTGTTGCACGTAACTTCTACTCGAATCATTCCATACGATTCATCTTTCTCATATTTAATTGCATTCTCTTGGATAGGCTGCGTGAAGCTTGGCCAACCTGAGCTTGAATTAAATTTAATGGTTGAATCAAATAAATCGGTGCTACAGCAAACACACTGATAGATACCTTCGTCAAAAATAGAGCATAGTTGACCTGTATGTGGTCTCTCTGTTCCTTTTAAACGAGTAACTCTAAACTGTTCTGGAGTTAATAATTGGCTCCATTCTTCTTCTGTTTTCTCTACCCTCATGTTAGGGATAGGGTTTCCACTTACTGAAAAGTGGATAACATCTTTCCATGTAATCATACGAACTAATTTTAAATCTAAATTTACTGAAATATTATTGTAATAAGTACGACTGATTAGACGTTCTAGAACGTCTAATCTTACAGTTTGAAAAGAACTCTGATTTTATTCCTAAATTCGCATAAAACAATTCCATATGGAAAATTTACTTTTAGAAACGGAAAAGCATGTATCGGCAATATTGAATGATACATTACCACATGATTTTGTATATCACAACTTAAGTCATACACAACGAGTTGTTACCGCTACAAAAGAAATTATTGAAGGAGAACGTATTTCCGAAGAAGATGCACGTGAACTGATTGTTACCGCATGGTTTCATGATACAGGATATACAAAAGGAAAAGACAACCATGAAGAAGCGAGTGTTGTTATTGCGAAGCGTTTTTTGAAGAATCATGAAGTCTCTGAAGATTTTATAGACGAGGTTTCACATTTAATTATGGCAACCAAAATGGGGTATGAGCCATTAAATTTATTGGAAAAAGTGGTTCGTGATGCTGATTGTTCTCATTTTCCTGATAAAAACTATTCTCAGATTAGTGAGTTGTTACGACATGAATGGGAGGCGACGAGACAAAAAAATTATACAGATATAGAATGGATTGAAGAGAACATTTCTTTTTTTACAAAACACCATCGTTTCTATACAGATTTCGCATTAGAGAATTGGCAAGTTGGCAAGGATAAAAATTTAGCTTCTTTATTTAAATCATTGAGTAAACAACAGAAGGAAGATAAGAAGGCAAAGAAACAAGCAGAAGAATTTGCTTTAAAAAAGAACAAGGCAAAGTCGCCTGAGCGCGGTATTGAGACCATGTTTAGAGTAACTATGAGAAATCATATGACGTTGAGTGATATTGCAGATACCAAAGCGAATATTTTATTATCGGTCAATGCAATTATTGTCTCTTTAGTCTTGTCTAATTTGGTTTCTAAACTAGACAATGTTTCTAATAGCTATATGATTATTCCAACAGTTATTTTTGTTTTATTTACAGTTACTTCCATGATATTATCTGTTTTGGCAACACGGCCAAATGTAACCAGTGGGAAATTTACCAAGGAAGATGTGAAAAACAAAAAAGTGAACTTGTTGTTTTTTGGAAATTTCCATAAAATGAGTTTGGAAGATTTTGAATGGGCGATGGGTGAAATGATGGAAGATAGAGATTACTTGTATTCTTCTATGAAAAAAGACTTGTACTTTTTAGGAAAGGTATTGGATAAAAAATACAAAATATTAAGAATTACCTATACCGTTTTTATTATTGGTATTGTAGTTTCCGTAATTGCTTTTATGTTTTCTTTTAAGATGCAAGAAGTAATTAAAACAGCAATGATTTAGTATAAAAAAAGCCTTAGATTTTCTAAGGCTTTTTTATGTTATGATTGAATCTCTTCAATTAAATCTTGAAAAGTAATGGTATCCTTCTCATCGAAGTCCTTTTGATAAATCACTTCAATTCGCAAAGCTTTTAATCCAGAAACACCTTGTACGTCTTCCAGTTCAAGTTTTTCTACTTTCCCTAAATATTTTTTCGATTGTAGATACTTAATGTATTTTAAATATTCAATGGCGTCTTTATCTTGAGAATAAACAATGGAGATTTTTCCAGGAATAGTTAAGCGTTTATTGGTGCCTTTAATATGTGCTTTGTCAATTCGTTTTTTGATAATCTCATAACGAATGTTGTAAGCGCCGTCAACATCAAATTGCTTTTCGTCCATTCTGAAGCGGATTGCTAGCGGATTGCTATGCACTAAAATTAGAGAAGCGACACGCAAATCGTGATTCATAGAATCTCTAATGGTAAAAGCAACATTTTCCATTTCGCACATCAATTGCAATTGCCACAACCTTAGGTTGTGTAGATACAATGAATCAAATTTTTTGTTTTTAACCAACGATTGTCCAATGTACATGTCGTGCTCAACACCATCTGTTTTGTAACGTTCAAAATAGTGAGGAAACATTTCTTGAGCTTCTAGCTGTTTGGTATCTATAAATTTACCAAGCTTGTCATTTAAAAGTGATACACTGTCTTCATAATCTTTACGCTTTTCATAAACTACATGAAGATTTGGGTCCAAACGATCCATGTAAATATCGACCTCTTTCGACAAGTTTTTCCCTAAGTCTTTAATATGTTTAAAGACAGGGTAAATATCTCGTTTTAAGAAGTCTAAAATACCAATTTCATCACCAGCGTGCAGCCCATCTTTTACATGAGATAAATATTCGTTAACACGAAACATGAGTTCTTTATAAATTGGCAACCTTTCGGTTGAACATGCTTTTTCTAATACCTGAATAGCCAATGTTAATTGCGTAGTTAAATCCTCTCTAATTGCATCATTTCTGGCAATAGAAGACCCTTTTATGTCGGCTTGACCGTATAGAGGATATACTTCGTTAAATACTATTTGATCCGGTTTTACATTTTCTACACCATTTTGCAATTCATTTTGGTATTTCTCTGCAGCTTCAACAAATCGCCATTTTACAGATTCGTGTAATGTTGTATAATGTTCTTGAATGGTTGCTTCAATAACATTTTTCATTTCTTCAGAAGCTCTGTCTACTGCAGCTTCAAAGGCAGGTAAGATATCTTTTAACTTATTTTGATTGATTGAGTTTAATTCAAAAGGTCTAGGAGAAGCAATTTCTAATACAGCCAAATCTTCCCCATTTGATGCTTTTAGGGGAATGAGGATAATACTTCCAATTCCGGCTTCATGCAATTGTTTGTAAAACGAATTTTGGGAGGTGTTTTTTCCATAAGTTTCTACATCCGAAATTGCCACGCTTTCATGTTTGGAAAATACTTTTCCAAGAATGTGATGGCAGAAAAAATCGGCACAAGTAATGTCTGTTTCTTTTGTAAATAAAAGACTGTCTGTTTTTTTTATTTTCGTTTCATTAAGATCATTATTGATTCCAAATACAGAGAATCCAAGTCTTAGATCTTTAATGTTAAAAAATGCACGTAAATCTTGTTGTAGGTTTTCAGTTAAATCATCACCACTTCTCAGTAAATTGGTACGTATTGATGAAATGGTTTCATCTACCGTTACATCAAATAAATTGATGATCCCAAATCCTTTTAAGATATAACTATTAGGAGGGAATTTTTCTTTCCAAACATCGATGTTGTCAAAGTTGTCAAGTAGCACCTTGTAATCTTCTTCTGTTATTTTTGGAGCATTTTCTGTTGGTTTTACATCT
>JAESUF010000305.1 GCA_016763215.1 Flavobacteriaceae bacterium | reverse complement strand
TGCATAAATGCAAAACGTTTTTTTGCGTTTTTTTTACGAATAAATTCTAAACATTTATTGGTGCATATCTTATAAATCCAAGTGGAAAGCTTAGAATCTCCTTTAAATTTACTGACAGACCTATATACTTCCAAAAAAACTTCCTGGGATACATCTTCTGCATCTTCTTTGGTTGGCACAAAAGAAATACACGTATGAAATACCTTTTGCTGGTATTCATCTAGTAACTGACTAAAAGCTGACTGGCTTCCAGACTTTAATTTTTCTATGAACTCTTCTTGGTTAGTCAAAAAACGGTGAAATTCTGATGCAGTTAAAGTATAAAAAACTTAGACAACTCAATCATATCAGGTCATTTTTTCTCGAATAATGACTATCTTTGTACCTATAAAAACGTAGAAAAATGAAACTTGTTTTATTAACTATTGGGTTATTAGCCATTGGAGTTGCTGGAATTGCTATTAAAATTTGGGCAAAAAAAGATGGAGAGTTCGCTGGTACTTGTGCAAGTCAGAATCCTATGTTGAATACTACTGGTGAAGCTTGTGGTTTTTGCGGTAAGGCCCCAGAACAATTTGACTCATGTTCTGAGCCTACTCATAATTAATTATACATGGTGATTACTGTTCTCTTCTACATTTTTGTAGCTGTTACCGGAGTTCAACTTTGTTATTACCTCTCTTTTCTTTCTTTTGCATTTCATAAAACTCATCATAAGGAAGAAGAAACCTCGCATCCTGTTTCTGTCATTATCTGTGCTAAAAATGAAGCAGAGAACTTAGAAAAATTAATTCCGTTACTATTAAAACAAAGCTATCCCAAGTTTGAGTTGGTTATTATCAACGATGCTTCTACCGATAGTACATTAGATACCATTGAAAAATTTCAAAGAAAAGATTCAAGAGTAAAACTTGTCAACGTAGAGAATAATGAAGCTTTCTGGGGCAATAAGAAATATGCCTTGACTTTAGGAATTAAAGCTGCAAGATACGAGCATCTACTATTTACAGATGCCGATTGCATTCCTGCTTCTAAAAATTGGCTTCAAATGATTAGTGCTCAATTCTCGGAGACAAAATCTATTGTGTTAGGATATGGGCAATATCAAGCTAAAAAATATTCTTTGGTCAATTTATTGGTGCGTTATGAAACATTACTCACGGCTATACAATATTTTAGTTATGCAAAATTAGGCGCTCCATATATGGCTGTTGGTCGGAATTTAGCCTACACAAAAAGCGAATTTTTTAAGGTGAAAGGATTTATCAATCATATGAATATTCGTTCTGGAGATGATGATCTCTTTATTAAAGACGCCGCAACAAACACAAATACAACTATTTCAGTACATCCAGATAGTTTCACCATTTCTGAAGCTCCAAAAAGCGTAAACGAATGGTTTCGTCAAAAGAGAAGACACATTTCTACAGCATCTCATTATAAGAGTACTCATAAATTCTTACTAGGCCTATTTTACATCTCAAAGATTTTAATCTGGATTCTAGCCCCTGTCTTATATTTAATTACACAAGACTACTTGGTTCTTTTCTTACTTTTAGGATACTTAACAATAAACTACCTTTCAGTTGGCTTCTCGGCTAAAAAGCTAAAAGAAATTCCTGTCTTATACTTTCTGCCTTTTCTAGAAATATTTTTAGTTTTGTTTCAATTCACTATATTTATCACCAACACGTTTTCAAAACCTACTCATTGGAAATAACGAAAGAGGTATTAAATCAACATATTCAAAATGCGAAAGAAGGAAATCAAGCTTCTTTTAATTTTTTACTGGATCATTTTTGGTCTGATGTTTATTTATACCAACTAAAGAGAACCAAAAATGATAATGATGCTGAAGACATAACCATTCAATCGTTTTCAAAAGCCTTTGACAAGATTAACTCGTTTGATGAAAATTATCAGTTCAAGACTTGGCTGATTACCATTTCTAAGAACATTCATATCGACTTGGTTCGAAAGAATAAATCATCTATCACCACCGGAACTACGAAAGAACAAGAAGCAGAAGCCTATAGTATTGTAGATGACAACCCAACTCCAGAAGACAAAATTATCACTGAACAGAATTTAGCCAAATTACTGAGAGACATCAAACAACTGAAACCTAAATATCAAGAAATTATTCATTTACGTTATTTTCAAGAACTGAGCTATAAAGAAATCTCAGATCAGATTAATGAATCGATGAACAATGTAAAAGTGAAATTGTTACGTGCTAAAAAATTATTGGCTGAGATTATTAAAAAGTCATGAAAAAATCCATCTTCCGTTCTCTAGGCCCAGGGTTACTCTTTGCTGGTGCTGCAGTAGGGGTTTCTCATTTAGTACAATCTACAAGAGCAGGGGCAGATTTCGGTTTTGGTTTGTTATGGGCTTTGTTATTAGTAAATATTTTTAAGTACCCTTTTTTCCAATATGGCCCGCGTTATGCAGCTGCTACTGGAGAAACCTTATTGGATGGGTATCGCAAATTAGGAAAAGGTGTTTTAGTCGTTTATTTCTTCCTTAGTTTTGCAACCATGTTTACCATCCAAGCTGCAGTAACAATTGTTACAGCAGGGTTGGCTGTCAATTTATTTGGACCGATTAGCAGTACATTTTCTCCTGAAGAAAATTTAGTCGCATGGTCTATAATTGTTACAATTATTAGCATAACCATTTTGTTTGTTGGAAAATATAAATTACTTGATAACATGATGAAATACATCATTTTGTTATTAACCATTTGTACTGTTATTGCTGTAAATGTAGCATTGTTTAAAACCGAACAAACATTCGATTTCACTCAAATACTACCTAGCGGAGCTGTTGAAATTACATTCTTAATTGCTTTCTTAGGATGGATGCCTGCACCATTAGATATTTCTATTTGGCACTCTATCTGGTCTGTAGAAAAAGAAAAAACAACCTTTCAAAAGATAAAACCCAAACAAGCTATTTTCGACTTTAATATTGGTTATTTAGGAACTGTTTTTCTAGGAGTTTGTTTTGTAATGCTTGGAGCACTTGTGATGTTTCAGTCTGGAGAAAGTTTTTCAAGTAAAGGAGGGGTTTTTGCTGGACAGTTAATTGAATTGTATACTAAAAGCTTAGGAGGATATGCATATATATTTATTGCCATAGCGGCATTTACAACCATGTTTAGCACCACCATTACCACATTGGATGCTTCACCGCGGGCAATGACAAAAACAATTCAATTACTATTCAACAAAAAAACGAAATTCAATTATTTGTTTTGGATTATTTTGTTGGCACTTGGTACGTTTATCATCTTGGGCTATTTTATAAGCGATATGGGGAACCTTATAAAAATTGCCACCATACTTTCTTTCTTAACTGCTCCTTTTTATGCGATTTTAAATTACATTTTAATCAGTGGAAAACATACACCAAAAGAACACCATCCCAGCCTTTTTTTAAAGATCCTTAGCATCCTCGGAATTGTGTTTTTGATTGGTTTTAGTATTTGGTTTCTGTTTAATTTGTAAATTCTCATCTAAAAATTCAATATGAATATTAGAATTGCTATTGTCTTACTTATTTTCTTTTATAAAACTTCCTATTCTCAAGTTGAAGAATGGAATACTTATGATTTTGATTCTATTGTAGCTATTGACATGCCTTTTGAAGTGTATGAAATAGATTCTATAATTGACAATAGAAGAAATTATCAAATATATTCAGAAAACGATTCTTCGAAGTTTATTGCACAAAAATTATACTTAGGAAAAGTATATTCAAATGTAGAATCTGTACCATTACCATACGATAATAACAGCTTAGAAAAATACTACTCAGATATTATTTGGATGTTTACAGAGGGGTTTAAATATGATTTAAATCATACCAAACCAATAAACAAATTTAACCTTAAAGGCTATAAACTAACCTTCAATGACAGCAATGGCTTACCAGTTCATGAAACAAGTTTTTTTATTGCAAATAAAAATTTTTATTCTTTTTCTTACATAAATACTAACGGGTTAAATGAAATTGAAAGAAAAAAGTTTTTTGATTCAATCATTTTTGATAGTGAGATTGAATTAAAACAGTACTATGAAAAAACTTCTTTTATCAACAAAAAAACAATGTTAATCTTACTGTCAGTTCTTTTATTATCATTCTTACTAAGAGTTAAATCTAAAACAAAAAGCAATTAGATTGATTGTAAAACGTATTAGTATCTCATCGTTTTCTGTCGTAACTTTGCAACTTAAATCATAGATTAATGGCAAACGAAACTGCTGTACTTCCTGGAAGAGTAAAAAAACCAGATTGGTTGCGTGTAAAATTACCTGTAGGTAAGAAATACACGGAACTTAGAAGCTTGGTTGACAAATACAAATTGAATACAATTTGTGCCAGTGGAAGTTGCCCAAATATGGGTGAATGTTGGGGAGAAGGAACAGCTACTTTTATGATTCTTGGAAATGTATGTACTCGATCATGTGGTTTTTGCGGTGTAAAAACTGGAAGACCCGACACGGTTGAATGGGATGAGCCAGAAAAAGTGGCACGCTCCATCAAAATAATGGGTATTAAACATGCTGTAATCACTTCTGTAGATAGAGACGACCTAAAAGATGGTGGTTCTATTATATGGGCAGAGACTGTCGATGCTATTCGTAGAGCAAACCCAAAGACAACATTGGAAACATTGATTCCAGATTTTCAAGGAAACGAGAAATTAATCGATCGTATTATTGAAGTCCACCCTGAAGTAGTTTCTCACAACGTAGAAACCGTGAGGAGATTAACACGTGAAGTTCGTATTCAAGCAAAATACGATAGAAGCTTAGGTGTTTTAAAATACTTAAAAGAAAACGGAATGCGAACCAAATCGGGTATTATGCTTGGTTTAGGTGAAAAAGAAGAGGAAGTAATTCAGACCATGAAAGATCTACGTGGAGTTGGCTTGGATGTAATTACCATCGGTCAATATTTACAACCTCCAAAGAAACATTTACCCGTTAAAGAATTTATCACTCCAGATCAATTCAAAAAATATGAAACTTTAGGGTTAGAAATGGGCTTTATGTATGTAGAAAGCGGCCCTTTAGTTCGCTCATCTTACAAGGCACATAAGCACGCTAAATAAACTTTTTAATAATAAGTTGTAAAACCCCATTTATATTCAATACAATGCTCTATTATTTATACTATTCATAATTATAATCAGAATAGTGTTAAAAAAATGTAAAAATCACACTTTTTTAACATTTTTATTTCGTAAAATTTAGTTTGGCACAATGCTTGCAAATACTAATTTGAAAACATTTGAAGAGA
>JAESUF010000026.1 GCA_016763215.1 Flavobacteriaceae bacterium | reverse complement strand
CTTTTTTGGTCAACCAAATAACCAAAGGAACTATAAATCCTCCAATACCTGTTACAAAATCTAATAACTGACTTAAATGTGTAAGAACTAATAACTGTTTGTTTTCTTTCATTTTCATAACTTTTAAAACATTGATTCTATACTATATAGACGAAAAATTATTGAATTCGTTACATTCTATGATTAAGTAATTTACACAAAGTAGAATCTTTATACATTCCTTTTTCCATTTTAACTTTTGAGTTTTACAGCTATAGTTTCCTCATCCTGTGTATATTTGTAGCATGATTCAAAACGATACTATTATCGCTTTAGCAACACCAAGTGGTGTGGGTGCTATTTCCATAATTCGTCTTTCTGGTGAAGAGGCTATTCATATTGCTTCTCAATTTTTTAAACCCATTCGAAAGAAGGTTTTGAAAGATCAAAAAACACAGACTATTCACCTAGGTCATATAGTAGAGAACAACCAAGTTGTTGATGAAGTTTTAGTCTCTCTTTTTAAAAACCCTCACTCCTACACTGGTGAGAATGTGGTTGAGATTTCCTGTCATGGTTCCAGTTATATTCAACAAGAAATTATTCAATTATTTCTGCGTAATGGCTGTAGAATGGCTGACAATGGTGAATTTACCATGAGAGCTTTTTTGAATGGTAAGATGGATCTATCTCAGGCGGAAGCTGTTGCCGATGTTATTGCTTCTAATTCTGCTGCATCACATCAAATGGCTATTCAACAAATGCGAGGCGGAATTACCAATGAATTAAAAGAACTGAGAGGTCAATTGTTAGATTTCGCTGCTTTGATTGAGTTAGAATTGGATTTTTCTGGTGAGGATGTAGAATTTGCCGATCGTACTAAGTTTAAAGAATTGGTTGCTACTATTTCATTAGTTTTAAAACGTTTGATCGATAGTTTTGCTTTTGGAAATGCCATGAAAAACGGAATTCCAGTAGCTATTATTGGGGAGCCCAATGTTGGGAAATCTACTTTATTAAACACCTTATTAAACGAAGAGAAAGCTATTGTCTCTGAAATTCCAGGGACTACGCGTGATGCCATTGAAGATGAATTAATTATTGAAGGTGTGGCCTTACGATTTATCGATACTGCCGGAATTAGAGAAACAGATGATATTATTGAAAGTATCGGGATTAAAAAAGCCTATGAAAAAGCAGAGAACGCGCAGTTAATTATCTTTTTGATTGATGCAACCAAATTCGATAATAACAAAGAGCCTTTTCTTCAAGAAATAGAAACCATTGAAAAACGTTTTCCAAACAAACGTCTACTGGTAATTGCAAATAAAATTGACGCGTTGTCTGCTCTTCAAAAAGACACGATCCAATCTACTTTTGAAAACATCCTGTTACTTTCCGCCAAACAGAAAACAGGAATAGACACCTTACTAACCGAATTAATTTCTTTGGTAAACAAAGGAGCCTTAAGTAATAATGAAACCATTGTCACCAACTCTCGTCACTTTGAAGCCTTAAATAATGCCTTAGAAAGTATTCTGTCGGTTAAAAATGGTATTGAGGCAGAAATTTCTTCAGACTTATTTGCTATTGACATTCGTGAATGTCTACGTCACTTAGGAAATATTACTGGTGAATATGATGTAGATAAAGATATTTTAGGTCATATTTTCTCTAACTTTTGTATTGGAAAATAGATTTTAGTTTCCTTTATTGAAGTTTCATCTACTAAATTACAACTGAAATATCAACTTTCTTTTTCCACGTAGGATGAAATATTTTCTTAATTGTGGACAAAACTTAATTAAGCTTAAAGAACACGAAACTGCCACCTTTGAGAGAAGAATAAGTAAGTTGGGACTTCAATTAAAAAGTAGAGTATCCCGAACTTAATTATGCTCGGGGGGTGTGATAATTAATGTACATAATAAAGATGAAAGATTATGTATTGTTTGGAATACTCTTCTTAACTAATTTTTAATTTACTGTGCTATTATAATTTTTTTAGAAATAATCTTATCTTTAAACTTAAGTTGAACGAGATAAACGCCATTGACTATATCGATTAGTCTCATATGATATCTTTTTTTCTTTCATTAAAATTGTACGTTTTCTTTACTATTTTTTGCCCTAAAAAATTATTAATTTCCATTGAATTTAGGGCTAAGTCATTACTTGATGATACAATAATTTCATTATTATTTTTATCAAAATAAACAATAAAATCATTCGTTATACTTTCATCCTCTGTACTCATTGTAGCGTCTTCTTTGAAGACTATAAAAAACCTGTCTAAATAATTTCCTGAATCTATTTCTAAAGTAACAGATGCATTATTCTCTGTTAAATTATAATACATATTGGTCATTGTATCTTTTAAATAAACTTTTGTAGTCAAGTTCTCTAAGGAATCTATTTTAAAAGTAACATCTCTTTTTTGGTCTAAATAAATTGATAATGGAATTTCTAAATCTTCATTAAAATCTTCGATAGCTGTAATAACAAAATCACTTGGCCAATCGTTAGTTTTTAATGCTATATCTGTGGGTTGTCTATCAAACATTTCTCCATCATAACCATTATCGTAGTCATTGGTTAAGCCCATAAAAGCAATTAATAATTGTCTGTGAAATATTTTTTCTGCATCTACAACAAATTCAAAACCAAAACGTAATTTTGGTATCATATCTGTCGTTTCTTTTTTAGTTATTCCTTTTCCAAAAAATTCATTATCCCCTCCAAGGATTTGAAAAACTCTTTGTGAGTTTTTAAATTGAATGGTTCCAGTACCGGCTTCACTACGCCACACAAAAAAAGATTGTCCAACACCAATATACTGACTCGGAATCTTACTATTAAAAGCAGTTCCTCCTACCAAAGTTCGCGTTGCATAACCTCCTGAATAATTTCCTCTTTCATGGGTTTCTCCATCTCCTCCTTCCCAAAAATAAAGAGTTCCTACAATGGCACTATTAGCACTTCCTTCTACATTATCATTAATAAACTGAGTAGCATCTAATCCAGATGGATATGGATTACCTATCAAACTTAACATATTCTGATCTATGGATGATGTATAATCTCCATCATTGGCAATTCCTTTAAAGGTAAAATTAGCCCCAAGTCCTTTCATATTCCAACCTTCTCCTGGGTTAAAAGTGATCGCTGTAGGGCTTATTTCGCGCGTCCAATCAGTGGCATTGATTAACTTTGCTAACCAACGCCCACTTATTTCTAATGGTGGCCCTAAAGAACCATCTAGTGTATGAATATCTGTAAATGTAATTGGTATAGGAATAGAAGTTGCTGATGTTGGTGTTGTACCGTCTTTTAAAACTCCATCTATTGTAAACGTTGTACCGTTTGTAGTAACCGGTGATGTCCAATAACCCGATTGATACACATCAGTATTAACGCTTGCTTGATCTTTATATAAATCTCCTGTACCAGTAATTTGTGAAACTCCTGTATGTGTTTGCAATAATTGTGACGTTCCAATCAAGCGAATCTCTCCATTGTTATTAATTTCATTAGATACTTGTAATCGTATGTCTGTGTTTACTACCAATTTCCCACTTGCTTCTATTTCTACTTCTCTTACATCTGCATTTTCGGTGAGTGATAAAGTACCATCTGCAGTGTTTTTTACTAATAGTTTATAACAGCCATCAGTGGTATTTGGAACATTTGAATTCCCTGCACCATTATAAAAAGTGGTTGCATCTACTACAATTGCATCTATATATTCGATAGTAAAATAATCTCCATCT
>JAESUF010000304.1 GCA_016763215.1 Flavobacteriaceae bacterium | reverse complement strand
GCACTGCCTGATTCACAACGATTATAAGTATGATAATGTTGTTTTCAAGGATGATTCTTGGCAGCAAATCAATGCTGTATTAGATTGGGAAATGGCAACCTTAGGGGATCCAATGATGGATTTGGGAACCTCGTTAGGATATTGGACCGTGGCTACTGATCACGATTTTGTAAAACAAGGAATTCCATCGCCTACAGTGTTTGAAGGCAACCCTATTCGAAGTGAAATAGTAGCATTGTATGCTAAAAAGTCGGGAAGAGATGTTGATAATATTGTTTTTTATTATGCGTTTGGTTTGTTTAAAATAGCGGTAATTGCACAACAAATTTATTATCGATATAGTAAAGGATTAACAACCGACCCTCGGTTTGCTAATTTGAATAAAGCATCAGAGCTTTGTTGTAATTTAGCATTGAAAGCGATTAAAACGAAGTCGATTGATTAGATGTCATAATGAGAAGCGAAACGACGAGGTTATCTCATGATTAAAGCAGATTGCTTCGTTACGCTCGCAATGACAAAATGTAAATAGATAGGTACCATGCAAGTAAACCAAGAAGCAATAGATAAATTAAAAGCATTTCCTGACGATCAGCCAGTGTTTATGTTGAATTATTTAAACTATAAGGAACAAGTAGCCGAAACTGGAAAAACAGGTCAGGAAACCTATATAGATTATATGAAAGCAGCCATGCCTTTTTTTGAAGACATAGCTGCTGATATTATTTTTAAAGGAAAACCAATGGGAACTATTTTAGGACCAGCAGACGAACCTTTATGGGATGAAGTACTGATTGTAAAGTATACGAGTAAAGCCGAGTTTTTTAAATTGATGCAATTAAAAGATTACCCAAGAGATTTAAGAGCATCGGCATTGTCAGATTCGCGTTTAATTTTTTGTAAATAATTATGCAAGTAAAAGATAAAGTAGTCATTGTAACAGGTGCTGGTTCTGGAATTGGAAGAGCTACAGCATTGCATTTTGCACATCACGGAGCCAAAGTAGTGGTTTCTGATATCAATTTAGAAAGTGCTCAAAAAGTTTCTGAAGAAATTGTAACAAATTTAGGGGAATCACTACCTATAAGAGCAAATGTTGCTAAATATGAAGAAGTAGAAAATCTGATTAACATGCAGTTACTGCCTACGGACAATTGGATGTGATGGTAAACAATGCAGGAATAGGACCAAAGAAATTGCTGAAAACGGCAGAATCTACTTTAGAAGATTGGAACAATGTAATTGCAGTGAATCAAACAGGCGTGTTTTATTGTATGAAACTAGCCCTGAAACAAATGGTGAAACAAGGATTTGGAAATATCGTGAACATTGCGTCTTTGGCTGGGTTAAAAGCATCCTTAAATAATCTTTCCTATTCGGCAAGTAAATTTGCGGTGGTTGGAATGACCAAGTCAGCAGCGTTGGAATATGCAAAAACAGGAATCCGAATCAATGCAGTATGTCCAGGATATACAAAATCAGCATTGTTAGACCAGTTGTTGTCTGCAAAGCCGGAAATGGACACCATGTTAAAAGCGGTTATTCCGATGAAACGTTATGGAGTAGCTTCTGAGATAGCAGATGCAGTGGTTTGGTTGGCATCCGATCAAACAAAATTTATGACAGGACAAACCATCACTTTGGATGGGGGAACGTCATTATAAACATAAGAATACAATTAACAAACATAAAACAGAGAACAAATGAAAAAGTGGTTACCATTAATAATTATAGTAATAATAGTATTTATAGGCTATAGTTCGGTAAAAGGGGTTAACAATACTGCCGTCGAGAATCAAGAAAATGCAAAAACTGCATGGTCTAATGTGGAAAGTGCTTATCAGAGACGAAATGATTTGATAGGAAATTTGGTTAAAACGGTACAAGGAGCTGCTGATTTTGAAAAAACAACGTTAACGGAAGTTGTGAATGCAAGAGCAAGAGCAACTTCAACGACCATTAATGCAGGTGATTTAACTGGTGCAAGTATGGCTCAGTTTCAACAAGCACAGGCGGGATTGACAAGTGCATTGTCCAAATTATTGGTCGTTGTAGAGAGGTATCCTGATTTAAAATCAAATCAAAATTTCTTGGAATTGCAAAATCAACTGGAAGGAACAGAAAACCGAATCAATGTTGCGAGAGACCGTTTTAACGGAGGAGTAAATACGTATAACAAGCACATTAAAAAATTTCCAAATTCAATTTTTGCAGGATGGTTTGGTTTCGAAGAAATGGAACGATATAAAGCAAAGGCGGGTTCTGAAAATGCTGTAGATGTGAATTTTGATTTTAACAAGAAGAACTAATGTCAGATAAGCAATCTTTCCTTTCTAAACAAGATGAAGAAACTATTGTCGATGCTATTAAACAAGCGGAGAAAAACACTTCAGGAGAAATTCGTGTGCATATTGAAGGGCATACAGATAAGGATCATTTTGAACACGCATTGGAAGTATTCCAACGATTAGAAATGCACAAAACGGAGTTGAGAAATGGCGTATTGATTTACATTGCTGTAGAAGACCACCAGTTCGTGATTTTAGGTGATGATGGAATCAATAAAGTTGTTGCCGATGATTTCTGGGATAAAACCAGAGATGTGATGCAAGGGCATTTTAAGCAAGGTGATTTTAAAACTGGAATTGTAGACGGTATTTTACAAGCAGGAAAAGAATTAAAAGCTCATTTTCCGTATCAGGAAGATGATACTAATGAATTGTCGAACGAAATCTCTAAGTCCTAATGAAAGCAAGTAAACTATTATTTTCAATCTGTTTGGGGCTCTTTTTTGTACAACTAGCGCAGGCGCAGTTTGAGATTCCTGAAATACCAAAAAAACAGACTAGTGTATATGATTATATTAATTTATTGTCAAAATCTGAAGCTAGAAACTTAGAACAAAAAATTATTCGTTATTCCGATACTACTTCTACTCAAATTGTGGTTGCTATTATTGAATCAACCAAAGGGGAAAATATTAATTATTTGGCAGCCAATTGGGGTGAGAAATGGGGTATTGGACAGAAAGGAAAAGGCAATGGTATTTTGCTATTGTTAGCCAAAGGAGATCGTAAAGTTGCCATTTCATCAGGAAAAGGAACCGAAGGAAGGTTAACCGATTTGATGTCGAAACGGATTATAGAATCTCGGATTATCCCAGAATTCAAAAAAGGAAATTTTTATCGAGGATTGGATCGTGGAGTTGATGGAATCTTTGAAGTTTTACAGGGAGAGTTTAAGGGAAGCCGAAAACGAGAGAGAGAGAGTAAAGGAAATGGGTTTTGGGGTTTTCTCCCCATCATAATCGTTTTTATTATTTTGATAGTTTTTAGAGGTCGAGGTGGCGGAAGAGGTGGCCGTAGATCTACATCAGGACTTCTCTTTGACGCTGTTATTTTAAGCAGCATGGGACGTGGAGGCTTTGGTGGAGGTGGTTCTTCAGGAGGAAGTTTTGGAGGCGGAGGCTTCGGAGGCGGTTTTGGAGGTGGAAGTTTTGGAGGCGGAGGCGCTTCTGGAGGCTGGTAACTATATTTACAGGTCATTCCTCGCTTTTACACAGTGCTTGTCGAAGTGTGATGGCGAACCCACTTATAATTTTTGTTAAGTAATCATTAGGAATCTATAACGATATGAAAACTATATAGAATAGATTCCTATTTTTGTGTCTATGAAAAAAATCATCACTTTTTTGGTCTTATTTATTTTGTATAGTTGTACCAATTATGGGCAGCTACAACTCAAAGCAGATTTACCCAAAATATTAGAAGAAGTTTCTGGAATTCAGTATGACAAAAGTAGAGATGCCTTTTGGATGATTAATGATAGCGGAAACAAACCATCGGTGTATTTAGTTTCTGAAAAGGGGGTTATTTTGAGGGAGCTGAAAATTAAGACAAGGAACACCGATTGGGAAGATATTACCATGGATGCTGAAGGAAACTTGTATGTAGGTGATTTTGGAAACAATGCCAACGATCGAAAAAATCTACACATTCTAAAAATTAAAAAAGAAGATTTAGAAAGCGACGAGATAATTGAGGTAGAAAAAATTTATTTCTCTTTTCCTGAACAGAAAAAGTTTCCACCTAAAAAGAAGAAACGTTATTACGATGTAGAAGCCTTTTTTGCATGGAAAGGTAGTTTCTATCTTTTTACAAAAAGTCGTGTTCCGAATGAAATTGGTAGAACATTTTTGTATCGAGTAACAAACATACAAGATTACATACCTGCAAAAACCTATGGGACTTTTGAAGCGGAACTCATTTCTGATTTCACTACTTGCCCTGAAAAAAACTGTTGGATTACCAGTGCAGATATTTCTAAAGATGGTAAAAAAGTAGTGCTTTTAAATCATAAATCGGCCTGGGTATTCACCAATTTTACGGGTGATAATTTCTTTTCGGGTAATCACAAAGAATATCCGTTTGGACACGAATCTCAAAAAGAGTCCATTACATTTAAAAATCCCACTACAGTCTACGTTGCCGATGAAGAAAACGGAATGAGTGGACGTAATTTGTATCTTTTTAGGTTGGATTGACAGTTAATACAAATGACATGAGGGCTATAAGCCCTCATGAATATTTTGAATCTAGTTGCTAGTTCTTTTAGTTTGTATCAGTCAGTTTTAGCAATAGATTCAATCATTAAATGTTACTTTCTATAATAGACGAAACAGTACAAGGCATTTCTTGCCCAAACCCTTCAACAGTTAGTTTACCATTTTTAAGACCAGGCTTCAATATTATAAGAATAGAAGCTTTAATTGTGCGTTTTTTATTAAAGTCATAAATCATTACTCCATGTCCTTCTCCTTTAACCGTTGTGTAACCAGTGCTACTATTAAAATCTGCTTTTCCTTGATAATGTAGCGTTGTCTTTGTGGTTAATCCCCAAAGTGTTTGGATGTTCATTTCTCCAGATGCAGTTGTTGAACCATCAGAATTGGTAGATATGAGTAGAGAAAAATTTCCGCTTGCTGCATTAATTGAGCCAGGAGTATAGAATGTGTATTCTCCCTGAAATAACACTTCTCCTTTTGCTAAGGATACAATATCCTCGTGTGAATTTGCTGTTGCCATAATGATATAATTTTTAATTAGTTATGCTTCTTACTTGGGGTTGATACCCTACAAAATAAAAGTAGATTAAAAGAAAAATAGATGTATGCGTAGTAATTACCTAATTAAAAATCAGGTATTTATGCGGTGTGAGCAACCTGGTTCTATTTTTTTTAAATAATTAAACGATGTGTGTTATCAATGAAGTACCTAAAGAAAACGAATACTCTTGATTTGAGGTGTTATGGATATAAAATTATGTGATATGCTAATTCTTTTAGATATTATTAATCATATTTGGAATACTCCAATTGATTCAGTTTTTCAAGAATTCGCTTGGGAGAAACCAGTTACAAGATAATATATATTGAGTGGAGTAGAGATGCAATTGCCAGATAAAAGGTACTGCCTTTACGCTGCTCAATGTAAAATTGTAAAGAACAAATTAATAACAATTCTAATGAGAAAAGCGGTAAGGGTTTCTTAAATGGTTTCTGATTTTATTAGAACCCAAATCCAATACCAAAAGCAATTCGCATTCCATCATCGCTATTAAAAGCAGCGATACTCGCCGATAACATATCTGCTGCATCAAAGAAAAAACCACCACCAATTGAGGTGTTCCAATCTCCCGTTGGAAGGTTAGGTGCCCAAACTTTTCCATAAT
>JAESUF010000303.1 GCA_016763215.1 Flavobacteriaceae bacterium | reverse complement strand
TCCAATACCATATTGGTTAAATCTCCACCATCGTCTAAAATTAAGTTCAATGGTTTTTTATCTTCTCCAAAGAATAATGTCTGTTCTATACACCAGTCAAATTCTTCTTCTGTCATATCTTTCCAAGCATATACTGGAGTTCCAGCAGCAGCAATAGCAGCAGCAGCTTGATCTTGTGTAGAGAAAATATTACAAGAACTCCAAGTAACTTCTGCTCCTAAAGCTTGTAATGTTTCAATTAATACAGCAGTTTGAATTGTCATGTGTAAACACCCAGCAATTCTAGAACCCTTTAAAGGTTGCTCGTCTTTATACTCATTTCTTAACGACATTAATCCTGGCATTTCTGCCTCTGCCAATTCCATTTCTTTTCTTCCCCATGCAGCTAAAGAAATATCTTTAACTTTGTATGGTACGTATGTAGATGTATTTGTACTCATCTTTATTATTTTTTATCAAATTTAAGACCGCAAAGTTACGTAATAACTTTTTAAGATATGCCACTTTACAAAAGGATCAATGTTAACGATTATACGAATCTTCTAATATGGAAGATCGATGAAACTATAGAAGAAATTTCTAATGGGATTCAATTGACTAATTCCAGTCAGCAACGAGTAAATAATATGAAATCTGAAATCCACCAAAAAGGGTTTCTGAGTATCAGACATCTATTAAAAGAATTTGGGTATACTGATAATGATTTGATCTATGATGAGTTTGGAAAGCCGCACTTGAAAGATGGAAATTTTATTTCTATCACACATTCGTTTACCTTTTCTGCAATTGTTATTTCTAGAAAAACACCTGTAGGAATTGACATCGAAATGCAGCGCGACAAAATTGTAAAGATTGCCCACAAATTCACTCCTTTTGAAGAGTATAAAACCATTGCCAATCATGATGCATTGGTTAGTAAACTAACCATTGTTTGGGGAGCTAAAGAATCGTTGTATAAAATTTACGGAAAGAAAAAACTACTGTTTTTACATCATATTTATATTGAAGATTTTGCTTTTGCTGATGCTCAAACATCGGGAGTTATTAAATACGAAGGACATGTTTCTAATCATCGCATTTACTTTTTAGAGTTTGAAGGGTATACCTGTGTTTATGCTTATTAGTTCTTCCTTGAAAAGTCACAAGGTTTAAGAACGAATGAGTTTTATATTAATCACTATAAAACATATAGATCCAGATAGATCTAGAAACTCTAAAATTAATAGTACTTAATAAAACTGCAATTATAATAGTACTAAGTAAAACGTTTATGTACGAAAAATTAACAAAATACTTAAACACAATTACACTTGCTATCATTTCTGCTGCCACAAGTGCATAACTAACAAACATAGCTCCAAAAAAGAAACCTGGTTCTTTTTCAAATTTAAAATCACATTCTTTACACCTATCATCCATTTTAGGCGCTTGGAATAGTAGGAGGTTTCCTAGCTTATTAAACATTTTTCCCTCTTTACAATTAGGACATTTACATTTTAACACATCAATTACATTCCCCATAATATCTAAGTCTAATAAGACTATAAAATTATGACTATTAAACTCTATTTATCATATAGTATAATCGCTATTTTTTGTACTTTTAGGACATTTACCATGAAGATACCCGTTTTAAAAATTGATCAGTTCCAAGAATCAAAGTCATTAAATAATCTGTACGTAAATTCTTTTTCAAATCATATTGAATTAAATAAGAAATTATTGAATAAACCACACAGTCATAATTTCTACTTGTGCGTTCTATTTACAGAAGGTTCTGGAATTCATGAAATTGATTTTAACTCCTATACTATAAACCCTGGCAAGGTTTTCTTTTTAAAACCAGGGCAAACACATTTTTGGAAATTTGACACAAAACCTGAAGGATTTATCTTTTTTCATTCCCAAGAATTTTACGAGATAAAATTTTTAGATCATACACTCAACTTATTTCCTTTTTTTTATTCTAATCAAAACCCGCCTTTATTAGAATTGTCTCAAAAGAAATTGAGTCAATTAAAACTGAAATTCCAAGAAGTTTATACAGAGTATCAACAAGAAAATATTTTAAGAGATTTAAAAATAATAAACCTGATCAATAGCATTTATATTGATTTAACAAGAGCGTATACTGCGGATGTAAATTTAGAAAAACTTGTTTCTCCGAACTATTCCATAATACTTGAAAATCTGGAAAACTTAATAAACAACTATTTTTATAAAGAGAATTTACCAAGTTTTTATGCCAATGAATTACACATAACAACGAAACATCTTAATAGAGTTGTAAAAAAAACGATAAACAAAACTACAAGTCAATTAATTTCTGAAAGAATCATCTTAGAGTCAAAAAGATTAATTATTCATTCTGAAAGTAATTTAGCCAATATTGCAGAAACTCTTAATTTTTCAGACTATGCTTATTTCTCAAGATTTTTTAAATCAAAAACAGGTTTTACACCAATGAGTTTTAGGAAAAAATATTTTTATTAAAAATCTTCTCGTAATTACTTATTTTCGCTATTGTGAATATCTATCAAAACATTCTTCAAGCTAAAAAAGCAGGTCAAAAATTATTGGCTATATTGATTGATCCTGAAAAGATTCAACTTGATCAAATTCATAATTTCATCAAATTAGTAAACCAATCTATCGCTACACATATTTTTGTTGGTGGAAGTACCGATGAAAACAATCAAATAGAAGCTGTTGTTAGCGAAATTAAAAAGCACACCATTCTTCCTGTTATTTTATTTCCAGGAGATTTTACTCAGATCACCTCGAAAGCTGATGGGATTCTTTTCTTAAGCTTACTTTCAGGTAGAAATCCAGAATATTTAATAGAGCAACAGGTACAATCGGCATTAACTATTAAGGCATCGAATTTAGAAGTGATTCCTACAGGATATATTTTAATTGAGGGTGGAAAAGAAACTGCTGTAGAAAGAATTAGCAATACTGAACCCATTCCTCAATCAAATTCGGAATTGATTTTAAAGACAGCTTTGGCAGGCGAATTTTCTGGCAAAAAACTCATATACCTAGAAGCAGGCTCTGGAGCCACCAAAGCGGTAGATGAGAATATCATTAATTGTGTGAAAACCAATTTACGCATCCCTTTAATTGTTGGCGGTGGAATTAGAACAAAAAAACAATTAGACAAGGCTTATGAATCTGGAGCGGATTTGGTTGTCATTGGAACAGCTTTTGAAAACAATCCTTCATTTTTTAATGAATTAAAAAAACTACTTACAAATGAAAATATCGGTTGAACTAACCTTAATGCCACTTCAAAATGATTTTGAAGAACCCATCATCAATTTTATCAAAAAATTGAGAGCTTCTCAATTTACAGTATTAGAAAATCCATTAAGCACTCAAATTTATGGTGACTATGACGAATTAATGCCCTTTTTAACCCAAGAAATTAAATCCTCTTTTGAGGGTCAAGAAAATGTAGTTTTAAATCTAAAAATGGTAAAATCAGACCGAAGCAACTATGAACCAAATTTTTGATTTTTTTTTCGGTCAGTATTCTGACTATTCTACTATTGATATCTTTCTAGAAATCATTGCTGTTATTTTTGGTTTTTTATCCGTTTGGTTTTCTAAACAAAATAAGATTTGGGTATTTCCAACGGGAATGATTAGTACAGCTATTTTTGTCTATTTATTACTGAAATGGGAATTACTAGGAGACATGATGATTAACGGTTATTACTTTATCATGAGTGTATATGGCTGGTATATTTGGACAAGAAAAGTAGATGGAAATCATGTAACTCCTATCTCTAAAACCACTAAAAAAGAGCAAAAAATTTCTATTGCTATTTTTATTGCGACATTAGTTTTTGTGTATGTTATCTACAAAACATTCGACAAATGGACAAGTTGGGTTGCTTATGTAGATACAATTACAACGGCTGTTTTCTTTGTAGGAATGTGGTTAATGGCCAAACGTAAAATAGAAAATTGGATCTATTGGATTATTGGAAATATAATTTCTGTCCCATTGTATTTTCATAAAGGATTTACATTTACCAGCTTTCAATACTTAGGATTTACATTTATAGCAATATTTGGTTATTTATCATGGAAGAAAATTATAAACAAGAATTTACAAACTGTGTAAAAGTAGTTTTGTTTGGTCCGGAATCTACGGGGAAAACAACTTTATCAAGACAG
>JAESUF010000302.1 GCA_016763215.1 Flavobacteriaceae bacterium | reverse complement strand
TAACAACCACGACGTTTTCCTACAAAAATCAATTCTGCCGTTGGGTTTACATAGGCCAACAATTCCTCATTTACCAAGGCGTCATACAACACTACATCTGCAGTTTCTAATGCTTTTATTGCTTTTATTGTAATCAGTTCTGCATCACCTGGACCGGCACCGACAACGGTTAATTTTGGTTCTTTTCTATACATGACTGACAGCGTTTTTTCTAAATACGTCTACCTTTTTGTAAAAGTTCGTTGCATCTAACAAATAACTTTCTGCAAATTCTTTCGTCGGTTTTTCTTCTTTAATTTGATAAATTAAAGCTGCAAATGTGGTAGACAACTCAATGGTGTTGTTTGCTACAAAATGTGCATCAAAATTCTGAATAATTCCAGCCTGTGTATTGGTTTTTACTCCTTCAGAAGTCAACAATGCTTTTGCTGTGTTTACCAATGCTGTATACGAATGGTAGATACTATCTGAAAGCTGATTTGCATTTAATGCCTCTTTTGCATGAGTGAGCTTCTCTTCACTTTCAAACAATAAGGTGGCAATTAAATCAATTACAACACCAGCACATTCTCCAATTCCAATTGCTTTTACATAATTTGCATCATGTCCCCAATCAATAAAATCCTTTTTTCCTAAGGTCGAAATATCAGACAATGCCTTTAGTAAATCGTAGAAATAGATCTTCCCTTTTCTATCGTAATAGGCTAAGAAATTTTCATTTTCTAATTGGTTATTCTCAAGATCATTCAACAACAAACGCAAAGCTTCTGGTCCTCTTCTACTCGGAATCTTGACCAATTTATCAGAAAATCGTCCTTTCCCGTTCCCTAAAATTCCACCACCAATCAACACTTGTAAAGCGGGTGCTTGTAAATTGCCTACTTTAATAGACATTCCCTGAAAACCAATATGAGCCATATTGTGTTGTCCACAGGCATTCATACAACCACTAATTTTAATCGCAATTTCTTTATTATTGATATACTCTGGATATTCTTCTTTTAAAACCCGCTCTAGTTCCACTGCAATTCCTGTACTACTAGAGATTCCTAAATTACAGGTATCTGTACCCGGACAAGCAGTAATATCTGAAGTACTATTATAGCCCAACGCTGTAAACCCTAACTTTGATAATTCGACATAAAAAAGAGGTACTAATTCTTCTCTTACATGTCTAATTAATATATTCTGCCTCAAGGTTAAACGGATTTCATTGGCAGCGTACTTTTTTACTAAATCTGCTAATAATCGTGCTTTATCTGTATAAAAATCACCCAACGGAACTTTAATTCCGACAGCAAATAATCCCTCTTGCTTTTGTTTGATTACATTGGTGTTTTTCCAAGCTTCAAAATGTTTAGCATCTTCTATAAAAATTGCTGGAATTTCGTTTTCTTGAAATGTAATTTCTTGCTCGAAAGCTGTTGTATCAATTGGATATGTTACATAAGACAACGCTTGTTTTTCTTGAGCAACCAATTCTAAAAATGCCGGAACACCAATCTCTTTTACCAAAAATTTCAATCGTGCTTTTACTCTTTTAGTACGTTCTCCATAACGATCAAACACGCGTAAAACACCTTCTACAGTCGGAATTAAAAATTGCGCTTCTAAGAATTCATAAATAACGTCTGCATGTCTCGGCTGCGAACCTAAACCGCCAGCTAACAACACTTTAAACCCTTTTACCATTTGTCCATTAATCAATTTAGATTTCGCAATAAAACCTAAATCATGCATAAAACTGATGGCAGTATCTTCATCAGTTCCAGAAAAAGAGATTTTAAACTTACGCCCCATTTCTTGACAAATAGTATTTCTTAAAAAGAACTGAAACGTTGCATGGGCATACGGAGAAACGTCAAAAGGCTCGTTTACATCAATACCGGCTGTTTCAGATGCTGTGATATTTCGTACAGCATTTCCACAAGCTTCCCGTAATGTAATGTCATCCTTTTCTAACTGCGCCCATAATTCTGGAGTCCTATCCAAACTAACATGATGAATTTGAATATCTTGACGTGTTGTAATATGCAAGCGCCCTCTCGAATATTCATCTGAAACATCTGCAATTCTGTGGATTTGCTCGCTAGTAACTTTTCCGTAAGGCAGTTTGATACGAATCATCTGAACACCCAATTGTCGTTGCCCATACACTCCACGTGCTAAACGCAGACTTCTAAAACGTTCTTCATCAATTTTACCTTCTTTAAATAGCTGAATTTTACGCGCCAATTCTAAAATATCTTTTTCTACAACTGGGTTTTCTATTTCTGATCTAAAACTTTGCATTACTGTATTTCTATGTGCTTTTACAAGCGTTACTTATTCGTTGTGTAAGAACTTTTGTTTGGCTAACAATTCTTCTTCGGTTTCTACATATTCATCATCTGGCACACAACAGTCTACTGGGCAAACGGCTGCACACTGAGGCTCTTCGTGAAACCCTTTACATTCTGTACATTTATCTGGAGCAATAAAATAAAACTCTTCAGAAATTGGTTCTTGTGCTATATCTGCGTTTATTTCACTTCCATTGAGCAAAGAAACAGTTCCATTTAAAGAGGTTCCTTCACTGTATTTCCAATCTTCAGCTCCTTCATAAATTGCAGTATTTGGGCATTCTGGCTCACAAGCACCACAATTGATGCATTCATCTGTTATTATAATTGCCATAATTCAGTTGCTTTTTACTATTGAATAAATCCAACGCCAGAAGTTGCATTTGTTTTTGGATCAATTAATATGAAAGTTCCAGTAGCTTTGTTGTTCTGATAGCTATCAAAAAATAAGGGTTTACTTAACTTCAATTCTATTTCCCCTATTTGGTTTAATACAATCGCTGATGGATTTTCTTCTTTTCCAGAAAAATCGGTATTGATGATACTAGAAATTCCCATAACCTTCGCCTGAACATCATTTACTCCATGCTTCAAAATATATTTTGTATTTGAAGACAAGGGCGTTTTGTCCATCCAACAAATGGTGGCTGTAATTTGCTTTTCTATACTTGGTTCTTCACCAGGTTTTACAAACATATCTCCTCTACTAACATTGATATTATCTTCTAAGGTGATGGTAACAGAGCTTCCTCTTGTCGCACTTGCATAGGATTTATCAAAAAAGTGAATCTCTTTTATTTTCGATGTTGTTTTTGATGGCAATACCGTTATTTCATCTCCAACGGCTAAATCACCTCCATAAATTTTACCTGCATATCCTCTAAAATCGTGATACTCCTCTGTTTTTGGACGAATAACAGTCTGAATGGGAAAACGAGTCTTTGACACTTCTTCAACATCATCCAATGTTAAGTCTTCTAAATGCTTCAACAAGGTATCTCCTCTATACCAATCCATATTTTTTGATGATTTCACCACATTATCTCCTTTTAATGCAGATAATGGGATGAAGGTTACATTCTGTTTTTGATACGAACTCTTATTGGCCAAGTATTCTATTTCAGATTTAATTTTATTGAATTTCTCTTCAGAATAATCAACTAAATCCATTTTGTTTACCGCGATAACTACTTCTTTAATTCGCAATAAATTATTGATAAAAAAGTGACGATATGTTTGCTCAATCACCCCCTTACGAGCATCAATTAAAACAATAGAAGCTTGTGCATTTGAAGCACCTGTAACCATATTTCTTGTGTATTCTATATGACCAGGAGTATCTGCAATGATGTAACTTTTCTTGTGTGTAGAAAAATAAATGTGCGCTACATCAATGGTAATTCCCTGTTCGC
>JAESUF010000301.1 GCA_016763215.1 Flavobacteriaceae bacterium | reverse complement strand
TATTTGGCATAAATGATTCTATTGTCAATGTATTACTTCTAATAATCCCAGCTGTCATTTCAGTTTGTGTTCTAATACTTTTAAAAGGTTCTCTTACGGCAAAAAGTAAATCGTTTCTTCTTAATTTTGGTTGTTTCAAAGTGAGGTTTTTCTCAAACATATTTGTAACACCATATGCCATATTGAAAATTGAACTTAACCAACCACTTGAGCCTGCCGGAGTGGATACAATTATTCCGCTTGAAGAATGTTGTTCCGTTTTATTTTTAAATGTTATTTTGTACCGTGCAGAAACATGAGAAGAAGCTCCAATAAATAAATCATTAAAAGCTAACAACCTTTGACCATCATTTAATTTTGCTTCTGCAAAACGCATAATTTTAGAGTTATATTTATTGGTTAAAACATTTTCAACTCCTTGAATAAAATTTAGTGTATTGAATGGCAATAGTATTCCATCATATCGTTCAGTATCTGGATTTACTGCAATTATTGGAAGATTATCGGAATACTTTGCAGTATTAGCAACAAGGCCATCTTGTCCTATAACAACTATTAGGTTTTTTTTTGAAAAAATATAGGAAGAAACATACTGCCTGTCTATAGTTTTATTTTTTATAATTTTTGAGAGTTGGGTTTGTAAGGAATTTAATGAGTTTTTAAATATTTCATCTTCGATTTCATATTCTTCAAATTCCCGCCAAGCCTTTCAATGTAAAACTTAGCCTGAGCTTTAGTATTAAACCTTTCAATAAGCGTTTCAAGACGAGTCTTACTCTTTACAATTATTGCATACTCGAAACTCATTATTTAGCTTCTCCTTTTTCGTTTAGAATTGAATTTAATAAATCAGGGCTAATATTTAAATTTCCAATTTTATCCGCATTTTCTGCTAACTCTCTAAATGCAAGTGAAATGTTAAATCGTGGATCCGAATTATTATTTAAAGCGGTTAAGGTTTTCCAATCCATATCTCGATATGGTTTGAGTGTGGTTTCTATAACATAGCCTTTTGTTTCAGCTTCTTTTTTGTCGTTTTCTGTTTTTTGATCAATAAGTGATTTACGTTGATTTTCAACTGAAATGTCAGCTTCTAATTTCATTTCTCTCAACTTTCTTTGATTGTCAGCCTTTTGAACATCAGATTCCATTTTCTTTTCTGCAATTTGCTTTTGTTTAGCCTCAATTGCAATCTCTGTATTTAATTCAGATTCTTTAATAACTCGTTCTTGCTCAACTGCAAAATTTCGCCTTTCGTAAATTGCTTGGTCAGCTTCTTGTTGTAGTTTTTCTCGAGTTTCTGTTTCTAGTGCTCTTGACATTTCTGGGGTTGCTTGAATTGCAAGAATGTTAGCACCAAGGATTTCGATACCTAACATACCAATAGCAAGTGAAGATTTAAGTCCTTCGGTGATATTTTCTTCAACTGCTTTTGCTGAACGAATAGCTTCTTTCAGTTTTATTCCGTGAATGTATGCAGAAGTTGCAGTCTGTGCTTCATTGATGATCCTTTGATTTAATTTTTCAATGTCATTTTTCTTGTATTGACCATTATCTTGTACTGTGAAATCTAAGGTGTCTGCTAAGGTTTTAGGGTTGTTGATTTTATAGCTAATTTGTCCTTGAATTGTTACTGTTTGATAGTCGTTTGTAGATTCATTAAAAACAAAAGGTAAGTCATTACTTCCCATTGGAATAGCAGCAATAGAGCTATTTGGTGCGAAATAGAAAAATGAAAGCCCTCTTCCTTCTTTTTTTATAGTTCCATTTTTAAAATGGAGAACATAGGTCATTGAGTCAAATTTTATGTGCTTAATTCCAAACATACTTTTCTATATTTTATTTGTTGTTCTTTTAATGGCCTGAATAACGTTTAATAATTTCTAATTATTAAACGTTATCAAATTCTCTGCGTCAAGGTAGTTTATTTATATAACACTCTTTTAAAACTTATTTGATTCCGCAAGTGAGCTAAAATTTCGAGGCTGTTTTTATTGAAAATTCTGACGATAAACCCATAGAATAATCCTTATCAATAGAATTGTAGCAATTATGCCTCCTGGAACAAAAATATAATTATACCATTTGACTTTTTCTTTCGTTTTTAGTTTTTCCATTTCTTTCATTTTTTTTCTGATTGAGTAAGCGCAATGAATGGTAATTTTAATGATTTATATCAGAAATAAGGGAGGTTAGCTGAAAATAAGCTTAGAATCAAGCTAATTGTTCCGCTGCCTTTTAGCTTCAAAAATTAATATTGCAGCTGCAACGGAAACATTCATAGAATCAATTTGCCCTTGCATTGGAATATTGATATTCTGTGTCGCATTATCCCGCCAAATTTGTGTTAGACCTGTTGCTTCTGTTCCCACTGCCAAAGCTGAAGCTTTTGTATAATTCTCTTGTGTGTATTCGTTCGAGTTTTGCAAGGTTGCACTGTAGATGTCAATATTTTTTTCTTGTAAAAAAGCGATGATGTCTTCGGAGCTTGCTACCGCAATTTGATTGGTAAAGACACAGCCTACACTAGAGCGAATAACATTCGGATTGTACAAGTCGGTTTTTATATCGGCAAGGATTACGGCATCTAAATTTGCGGCATCTGCTGTTCTGAGCATGGCACCAATATTCCCTGGTTTTTCAATTCCCTCAGCGATTAAAATTAAAGGTTGGGCATTTTTAAATTTGAGTGCATCCAAGCTTGTGTCTTTGGTTTTTGCCAAAGCAATGACTCCTTCAGTTGAGACACGGTAAGCTATTTTTTGATAGACTTCTTGTGTGACTTCAATCAGTTCTATTCCATCAAACTGTTGTAGGTATTCCGAATCAACCTTGTCAGAAACGAATAGGAGTGTGGTGATTTCATAATTTCCTTTTAAAGCCAATTCGATTTCACGCTTTCCTTCAACCACAAACAACCCTTGCTTTTTGCGTTCTCTCGATTTCTCTTGGAGTTTTAAAATGTCTTTGATGAATGAGTTTTGTAGACTTGTGATTTGCTTCATAGAAAAACAAAAGTAACCAATTATTGTGATTAGAAAGAGTGTCCTGAATTTAATTCAGTGATATAGTTGACGTAAGTTTAGCACAAAAAAAACGCCGAATTTTTATGAAATTCGGCGTCATCCTATGTTTAAACGGTTTATTTACCGTTAATCTTTTTATTGTATCGTCTCCAAAGCTTGGTTTGGTGTGTTTCTAAACTAATAGTACGACCTTGTATAAACGCATGTAAGAGAATATTTGTTCTCATGTCTAAGGCATCACCTTCAGAAACAAATAATGTGGCATCTTTTCCAACTTCTAAGGTTCCAACAATGTCATCAATTCCTAAAATCTTCGCGGCATTCTGCGTAATCATCTGCACAGCCTTCTCTTTGTCAACTCCATGAGCTGCATAAGTTCCAGCATAGAAAGGTAAGTTACGTGTATTCATACGCTCCATTTGACCTTCCATCCCAATGGCTACAGTAATTCCTGCATCCATCAGAATTTTTTGCATTTCTGTAGGGTAAATCATAGTCATCGTCTTCACTGTTTGGAGTTCTGTGAGCTCTATCAATTATTACAGGAACCTTGTTCTTGATTAATAAGTTAGCTACTTTTTCAGCTCCAATTCCATGAACTAATACCATCTTGTTTACTCCTAAACCTTTAAAAGCAAGTACGGCATCTGTAATTTCTCGAGGACCATTTACATGGATAAATATTTTTTGAGCTCCGTTAAACAACCCTTTGGTAGCCTCATAAGGAAGGTTCATTGTAGATTTATTTCCCGCTAAGTATTGCTTTGCACCGTTGAAATAATCTTTAATGCGTTGAAGATTTTTCGGATAGTTTTTATCGACTTTAAGTGCAGGGTCTTCACCTAACCACCATCTTCCGCTAGTATAACTATTAGGCCAGTTAATGTGAATACCATCATCTACTTTAATAGCAGCGTCTTCCCAGTTCCACGCATCCAATTGCATCACTGAAGATGTTCCAGAAACGGTTCCTCCTCTAGGTGTAATCTGAGCCATTAAAACCCCATTCGGGCGCATAGATTCAACGACCTTGCTTTCTGCATTGTAGGCAATTAAACTACGAGTATGTGGTAACATAAGTCCCACTTCATCAAAATCTCTTGAAGCTTTCACAGCATCTATTTCTGCCAACCCTAAAGTAGCATTGGTCGCAATAAACCCGGGATACACATGTTTTCCTTGTGCATTAATTACAGTTCCTTGACGTGCAATTTTTGCGGTAGCACTTCCTACAAAAGTAATCTTACCGTTGTTGAATATTAACAGTGAGTTTTCAATCACTTGTCCATTTCCTAAATGTGCAGTAGCACCTTCAATGGAATAGGCTTTCGTTTGTTTCGCAGCGGGTGTTTGCTGTGCGATGATATTCCCTGCGATGAAGAAGAATACCAAACTTGTTATTATATATTTTTTCATTTGTTTAAAATTTAAAGTGTTGGTATTATTCAGTATCACAAGTAAAGTTCTTTTTCTCTTTTTTCTTAGGAGCTTGTGTTTTACCTCCATTCAACTTCTCATTTAACATCATGTTAATGAGTTTGCTTTTTTCTTGTTTGATGGCAACACGTTTTTTTAGGTCTTCATCAATATCGAAATATACTGTTCCTTCAATAATTGTTTTCTCAGCTTTCGCATATACAGAGAGTGGATGATCGCTCCAAAGAACAACATCGGCATCTTCTCCAACTTTAATACTTCCTACACGAGTATCGATGTGTAATAGTTTCGCTGGATTCAAAGTGACCATTTTCCAAGCATCTAATTCTGTCATTCCTCCATACTTAATTGTCTTTGCCGCTTCTTGATTTAATCTTCTCGACATTTCTCCATCATCAGAATTAATGGCTACAATTATTCCTGCATTGTGCATGATTGCCGCATTAAAAGGAATGGCATCATTTACTTCATATTTATAAGCCCACCAATCTGAGAAAGTAGAACCACCCACACCATGTTCTTTCATTTTATCTGCTACCTTATATCCTTCAAGGATGTGGGTAAATGTGTTGATGTTAAAATTAAACCTGTCTGCTACTTTCATTAGCATGTTAATCTCACTTTGTACATAGGAGTGACAAGAAATAAAACGTTCCTTGTTAAGAATCTCAGCCAATGTTTCTAGCTCTAAATCTTTGCGATACGGTTTTCCGCTTTTCTTACGTAGATCATATTCTTTCGCTCTTTGGAAATAGTCTACAAATACTTGTTCAACACCCATTCTTGTTTGAGGGAAACGATAGCTTGAAGTAGAACGAGATTGTTTTACATTTTCACCCAAAGCAAACTTGATAAATTTAGGAGTATTTGAATAGAGCATGTTGTTTGCATTCTCTCCCCATTTTAGTTTGATAATTGCAGAACGACCTCCAATAGGGTTTGCAGAACCGTGTAAGATTTGAATTGAAGTAACTCCTCCAGCTAAGTTTCTGTATATATTTACATCCGTAGGGTCTATTACATCTTCAATAGTTACTTCAGCAGTTGAGTTATGACCTCCTTCATTAATTGCAGAAGCAGCGATATGTGAATGTTCATCGACAATTCCAGCAGTTAAATGTTTGCCTGTTCCATCAATAACCCGTGCTCTTCTTGCTTTTAAATTCTTTCCTATCTGTGTGATTTTCCCATCCTTTAAAAGAACGTCAGTATTTTTTAAAATACCATCAGCTTCACTTGTCCAAACAGTTGCGTTTTTAATTAAAATAGTTTCCTGTTTTGGTTGTGTCGCATTTCCTAATCCGATATTAGGATAACTTACAGGAAATAGAGTAGGAGTCTTCGATTTTTCTTTCTTCTTCGTTTTCTTCTTTTTGTCTTTAGACGTATTTTTAGAAGCAGACCAAGCAGATTCAGTCCCATTTACACTAAAAGAAGATCCATGGAGTCCATTATCATTAGCTTGAGCAACAATTCTAGTATATTTTCCTTCATCATTAATGGTTAATTGTATCCATCCATCAGAAAAAGCAAACTTCGATTTTACTTTTTTATCGCCAGATTTTAAACTTCCACTTTGTTTTGATTCTTTACCAGTAACAGCTAAATCAAATGCTTTTCCACCAACAGTAAAAGAATAGTTTCCTGTGATGTCTTCAATGTTCATGTCTTTTACCACATGACGATCTCCCTGGATCCAGTTTTCATAAATGGTTGTCTTTTTGTCAAAAACATCACCATTGGTAACAATGAAATTGGCATGACTTCCAATATTTAAGTTTCCGATATCTGTTTTTCCAATCATTTGTGCAGGAATCGTTGTCAACGCTTCTAAAGCTTTTGTTTTATCGAAACCATATTCAATGGCTTTCTGAAGATTTTTATGGAAAGATCCTACCGATTTTAAATCGTGAGTAGTCAATGCAAATTGAATTCCATTTTTAGACAGTACTGCTAAATTTGAAGGTTCCTGACTCCACTTTCTCATATCGCTTAAAGAAATCATGTTCGCTAATAATGGATTACTCACATCGTAGGCCTTTCTGAAATTAATAGGAATAATCATTTGGGCATTCATAGACTTAACGTCTTTGATTCTTTCGAATTCATTTCCACCACCAACAATTGCATACTGAATTCCGAATTCGTCACCAACTTTATCTGCACGCATGGCATCTAGGTAACTTCCAGCATCAAAAATTTGTACCAATCCTTTATTGTTGTTTAACGCTTCTAGAGAAGCATCGGTATTTTTAGTATTTCCTCCAGCATACCAATCTGCATCTAAATAAGTTTGTCTTAGCAAGGCCATGGCTCCCATTCTTGAGGTTGGGTAGGATTGTCTTGATTGACTACTCTTTCTAAAAGATAAGTATTGAGCAGATCTTTTGTCTAAGATGCGATACGCATCCGATGACGAAGAGTTTAAGGTCACTAACATCCCATTTCCTTGGACAATCCCGTCAGACATATGAGTATTAACAACACCAAAACCTGCATTGATTAATTGTTTT
>JAESUF010000300.1 GCA_016763215.1 Flavobacteriaceae bacterium | reverse complement strand
CAGTATCTGAAGCTCTCCAGCCAAGTTTATCTAACTTTGTAGAAGATATTCCAGGCGTCTCTCTATCCATTACAAAGATGCTCATCCCTGCATGTTTCGATTCTGTATCTGTTTTGGCAGCTACTATTAAATAATCAGAGTAGATTCCATTAGTAATAAATGTTTTTGAACCATTAATAATATAATGATCACCTTCTTTAACAGCAGTCGTTCTCATTCCAGCAACATCAGAGCCTCCAAAAGGCTCAGTGATACACAAACATCCAATTAATGCGCCATCAATACTTGGCGTTAAATATTTTTTCTTAATTCGATCATCACCTTCCTTATTTAAATGTGTCATTGCCAAATAAACATGTGCCCACATTGCAGCGGCAAACCCGCCAGAATTAATTTTCTGTAACTCCTCTAAGAAAATTACCATATAAAATAGATCCAGATCCAAGCCACCATATTCTTCTGGGTAACTTAATCCGAAATAGCCCATTTCTCCAAATTTACTCCAGATACAACGCTCTATCTCTCCTGTCTTTTCCCATTTTTCAATATATGGGACAACTTCTTTTTGTAAGAAATCTTTAAAACTTGCTCTGAAAACCTCGTGTTCTTCTGTAAAATACATAGTTGCCATTAAATGAATTCTGTTGTGTGTTTATTGTGCCAACAAATATAAGATTATTCTCTTGTATTTATCCATTGGAAAATCTTCAATATTCTTCAATTCTGAAATTGATTGAAGTTCAGCTACTTCGTCGCGATAATCAAAAATCTTTACACATAAATCGTAATCTATATAAGGAATCGCTAAAACCTCCTTAAATGACGCGGTGTTCACATTCGTTTTTTTAATAACTGGAACCGATTTTATAGAAAACACATTCAGTATTTTAACAGCTATTTCTTTTTCCAAACCCCATACTTCAAAAATTTGCTCGGGAATAGAATAGCCTTGAAGTTTTGTGCGATATTTTACGATCCGTTCAGCAAGACTTTCACTGACTCCTTCAATTGACTCAAAATCATTTTGTGATGCTACGTTTATGTCTGTAATTGAAACTGTAGCCTTTCTTTTTTTTATATCCTTATTAAAAATAAGGGTTGATTGTAGGTCTTGTTTTTTATTCTTTTTGACCACCCAATCTGGAAATTTGAAAGAAGGGGAAATCTGAGTTAACAAACGATCAGAAATCTTGGTAATTTTTTGAGATTCTTGAGAAGAATTTACAAACAACCCTTTTTCTCTATACGCTAAAAGTCGATCGATCTCTTTAGTAGACATCCCTAATTGATATCCTTTATAATCTGTTATATAATTTGGATTGAAAGGATATTTTTTAGGTTTTCTTTCTTCTAATGCTACTTCCTTTAAGCTATCTAATTGCATTTGAAATGTGGCAACTTCTGTTTGATGCACATCAAACAATTCATCATCACTAAAATCAACAAAACGATACACTAATTGAAAGCCAACAATTAAAAGTATTAAAAGAAAAATCCCATTTCGTTGGTTTTTAGTATACCAAAAATGGGATTTCAATTTTTTCATTTTTTCTTTTTCTTAGCTAGCCGATAAATAGTCCTAAATTCTAAATAGAACTAAGACTTCCCTGCTTTAATTGCAGTCATATACCTTGTTAGTTCAACTTTAACTTTAGGCGCTAAAATAACGAGTCCAATCATATTAGGAACCATCATGGCAAAAATCATCGCATCAGAGAAACCGATTACAGAACCTAAACTAGCTGCTGCACCAATTACTACAAAAACACAAAATAATAATTTATAGGTGTACTCCATTCTTTTAGTTCTTCCAAATAGATAAGCCCACCCTTGGAATCCATAATAAGACCATGAGATCATTGTACTAAAGGCAAATAATACCACTGCGACAGTTAGTACATAAGGGAACCATGAAATTGAAGATGCAAAAGCGCTCGATGTTAACAAAATTGCTTGAGCATCATTAGCTGGTGGGTTCAGAGGATCAACAAATCCTGTGATAATTAAAACCAAGGCAGTCATTGTACAAACAACTACAGTATCAATAAATGGTTCTAATAGAGCAACAAATCCTTCAGATGCTGCGTATTTTGTTTTTACTGCTGAATGCGCAATAGATGCTGATCCAACACCTGCTTCATTCGAAAATGCAGCTCTTCTAAATCCTTGTACCAAAACACCTACAATACCACCCGCAATTCCTTCTGGACTAAAAGCTCCATTCCAGATTGCTGAAAACGCGCTACCGATCATATCATATTTAGCAATAATAACAAACAAAGATGCTGCAACATATATAACCACCATAAAAGGAACAATCTTATCCGTTACTTTCGCGATTTTCTTGATTCCTCCAATAATAACAATACCTACAAAAACAGCCATTATTAAACCAAATAACCATCCTTTACCATGTAAAAAAGATTCATCTCCTCCAGTAATACTTTCAACTAATTGAAATGCTTGATTTACTTGGAACATGTTACCTCCACCAAAAGATCCACCAATTACAAAAATTGCAAACAATACTGCTAACACTTTTCCTAAACCGCCTAATCCTTTAGATTTCAATCCTTTTGTAAGATAATACATTGGACCACCATATACCGTTCCGTCTTCTGCTATATCTCTATACTTTACACCTAGTGTACATTCAACAAATTTTGAAGCCATCCCTAAAAATCCAGCGACAATCATCCAAAATGTTGCTCCAGCTCCACCAATTGAAACTGCAATCGCTACTCCAGCAATATTTCCTAGACCTACAGTAGCTGATAGTGCTGCCGTTAATGCCTGGAAGTGAGTTACCTCTCCTTCAGGATCTTCAACAGCTATTGTTTCTTTTATATCTCCTCCTGGTGTAGCATCTCCTGCTGCGACCAATGACTCATGATGATCAACGTGATCATATTTCCCTCTAACAATATTTATTGAAGTAAAAAAACCTCTAAAGTTGATTAGTTTAAAATAAATAGTAAAATAAGTAGCTCCAATAATTAAAGGAAACAATACCCAAAAAACTTTAACTCCGCCTCCAAAGTCAATTTGATAAAATATAAAATCTACAAACCATCCTGTTGCGCCACCGAATGCTTCATCAATTCTTTGATCCAATCCTTTTTCTTGCGCAAACGTTAACATAGGAACTACTAAAAATAGTAGTGATAGAAGTTTTTTCTTCATGAGAAATAGTTGTTTTTAATTAAGTAGTGCGCAATATCATAAAAAAATGAGCTTTGAACAACTATTTATACGTTAAAAGTGAGTTTTACTTTAGGAACTCTTTAAATCTTTGTAAATCTTCTTGAAAAGTTTTCGGATAGAAACCTAAGTCTCTATTTGTTTTTGATAAATCGAAACCTGTTTTGGGAGGTCTCGCTGCTCGCTGATTTAAAGTTGATGTAGAAATGGGGGTAATTAAGGTCTTATCTAATTCAAAAACTTCTGCTATCTGTTGCGTGATTTCATAGACACTTAGCAATTGGCTACTTGAAATATTAAAAATTCCTTTTGCTTTTTTATCCATCGCTAACTTACACGCCATCGCTAAGTCTTCTACATAGGTTGGCATTCGGAATTGATCGTCTACAATGTTAATTTCTTTCCCGTTCTCTAGCATTTCTTTCACCCAAAGAACAATATTGTTTCTCCCTAGGTTAGGCACCTTTCCATACACCAAAATCGTTCTTAAAATTGTAAAGTCAATAGTCGAATTTATCAAAACCTCTTCAGATTTCAATTTAGACATTCCATAGTAACTCAACGGATTTGGAGTATCCGTTTCTTTATAACACCCTTGAATACCATCAAAAATAAAGTCGGTGGAAATATGAATCAGGTGCGCATTCATTTCTTTGCTTATATCTATTAAATACTGAACAGCGTCAATATTTAATTTTTTACAATTTTCTTTATCATCCTCACACACATCAACATTTGTCATTGCTGCTGTATTGATAATAAAATGGGGAGCTATTTTTCTTAAAACCCTCGCTACTTGTTGTTTATCTGTAATATCTATTGTATGATACGTAAAATCGACACGTCCGCTCCTATTCTCTCCTCTAGACAAACCATGAACTTCATATGCTTCTTTTTCCTGTAAAAGTAAGTTTACTAAAGTTTGCCCTAGCAAACCATTACTGCCCGTTATAACAACTTTTCTCATTAAAAAAGCTTTCTCAATTTTAATATTTGCTCTGGCCTCCCTAAAACAATTAGATGTGAATTTCTTACTAATTCTACCGATGCTTCTGGGTTAATGATATAACTATTATCTGGAGTTTTAAATCCAATAACTGTACAGCCTGTCTTCTTTCTCAAATCTAAATCTAAAATTGTTTTTTGTAAATACTTTTCAGGGAGGTCATTCACAGAAATTTCTTCCAAGTTTGCTGTCGTTTCACCTTCAATAGTCAATCGGCCTACAAATTCAATAACATCAGGAGTCACCACCAAAGAAGCCATATGATCTCCACCTAACTTATCGGGCATAATTACATTATTAGCACCTGCTATCTTTAATTTATCATAGGAACTTTCATTAGAAGCTCTACTAATAATTTTACAATTTGGATTTAATTGCCGGGCTGTGAGTACTACAAAAAGATTGTCGGCATCAGAAGGTAATGCAGTAATTAAACTAGATGCTTTATCAATTCCTGCTCTTTTTAAAATTTCATCCGTAGTTGCATCACCTTGCACATTAAATATCTTTGATTCGTCAATTCTCTGGATTACATCTTCGCTTTTTTCAACAATAACAAATGCTTGTTTGTAATTCTTCAATTTCACCATTGCCTGTTTCCCATTTCTTCCGAAACCACAAATAATGGTATGACCGTTTAATTTTTCAATCTTTTTTTGCACTTTCTTCAATTTTAATTGTTGAAACAACTGACCACTCACAATAGACTCTGTAAACGCTGATACTATATACCCAAAGCTGATAATACCTGTGGCTATTAAAAATATGGTAAATAACTTCTCTTGATCATTTAAAGGATGTAATTCACTAAAACCAACTGTAGAAATTGTAATCACAGTCATGTATAGAGCATCAATAAATGTATATCCTGACATAAATATATACCCCGCCACTCCGGTGGTTACAACCAACGCTAAGAGTAGTAATGCTTTCTGGAATTTTGATTGAAATAAATTTCTCATAAATCAAATACAGAACTTCTTTTTGTATAGATCATATCTTTTAAACGCAATAAAAAAGCAAGGGTTAAATAAAACCCAAAAGACAAGCCCACAGTCACAAAAGAGATATAAATAAAGAACAGTCGCACATTTAAAGCTCGCATTCCTAATCGGTCTGCTAAACGTGACGATACATGGTACCCGTTTCTTTCGAAGTAATGTCGTACAGAATGTACAAAACTCATATGCTCATTAATTTACTGCAAGATACCTATTTCATTCAAAGTTAAAAGAGAAAAGTGTTCAGATGTAGATGTGCAAGGTGAAAATAATGAATAATGGGGTTTAAAAAATGCGTTGCTCCTTTCTATGACTCCATGCTTAAGCTTTCAAGCTTTTGATTTGACCTTTTTCAGTTTTCCATTTTTATTGATACTAAATAACTGACAGCTAGTTCCTACTTAAAATTTTATCACTAACTAACTTTCTAACTCAGGTAGGATTCTGTAACTTTGCGTTTTTCTGAATTCTACCTACATTGAAAGACCAAGAATATATTGAAGTTTTCGGAGCCAGAGCTCACAACCTAAAGAACATAGATGTTAAAATTCCACGTGAAAAACTGGTAGTTATTACTGGTTTGAGCGGCAGTGGGAAATCTTCATTGGCTTTTGACACAATTTATGCTGAAGGTCAACGACGGTATATAGAAACGTTTTCTGCCTATGCAAGACAGTTTTTAGGCGGATTAGAACGTCCAGATGTAGATAAAATTGACGGGTTATCACCTGTAATTTCTATTGAGCAAAAAACAACCAACAAAAGTCCTCGTTCTACGGTAGGTACCATAACAGAAATTTACGATTTCTTACGATTATTATTCTCAAGAGCTGCAGATGCATACTCCTTCAATACAGGAGAGAAAATGGTAAGCTATAGCGATGAGCAAATTCGAAATTTAATTCTCTCTGATTTTCAGGATAAGAGAATTGCAGTCCTAGCTCCATTAATCAAATCAAGAAAAGGGCACTATCGAGAATTGTTTGAACAAATTTCCAAACAAGGATTTATTCGTGTTCGCGTGGATGGGGAAATTAAAGAAATTGAAAAAGGAATGCGTTTGGATCGATACAAGACGCATGACATTGAAGTTGTTATCGACCGACTGGTTATAAACTCGGGGTCAGAAAAACGATTGGAAGAGACCATTAAAACGGCACTTTATACGGGGAATAACATTCTAATGGTTATTGATGTTGATACTGAAATACCTCGTTATTTTAGCAGAGAATTAATGTGTCCAACATCAGGTATTCCCTACCCAAATCCAGAGCCAAATACATTTTCATTCAATTCACCAAAAGGCGCCTGTTCTCATTGTAATGGTCTAGGTATTACCAATGAAATTAATCATATTAAAGTAATTCCTGATGCAAGTGTTTCTATTAAAAATGGAGGGATTGTTCCATTAGGTGAACAAAAAAGCAGTTGGATTTTCAAGCAATTACAACTCATTGCTGAACGATATGATTTTAAACTAAGCGACCCTATAGATTCCATACCAGAAGAAGCTTTAGATATCATTCTAAACGGAGGAAACGAAAAATTCTCTATTGCGTCAAAAACAATGGGTATTACCCGTAATTATGAAATTGATTTTGAAGGGATTGTTGCTTTTATAACCAATCAATACAAACAGAGCGAAAGTACTTCTATAAAACGTTGGGCAAAAGAGTTTATGGACGAGGTTACTTGTTCTGTATGCGAAGGAGATCGATTAAAAAAAGAAAGTCTTCATTTTAAGATTGACAATACGAATATTAGTGACCTTGCCAAATTAGACATTAATGAATTGGCAGATTGGTTTCAGAAGTTAGAAGACAGGCTCTCTAAAAAACAACTGATTATTGCTACTGAAATCTTAAAAGAAATCAGAACTCGAATTCAGTTTTTATTAGACGTCGGGTTGGATTACTTGGCACTGAATAGAACCTCTAAATCCTTATCCGGTGGTGAAGCACAACGAATTCGTTTAGCCACTCAAATTGGTTCTCAACTAGTTGGAGTACTCTATATTCTTGACGAACCTAGTATTGGATTGCATCAAAGAGACAATCAAAAACTAATTGATTCTTTAATAAAGTTAAGAGATATTGGAAACTCTGTCTTAGTAGT
>JAESUF010000299.1 GCA_016763215.1 Flavobacteriaceae bacterium | reverse complement strand
GGAAGTAATTGAGGAGACACCTGAAGAAGAGTCTATTGATTTAGCTGGTGAACCTGAAGAAGTAATTGAGGAGACACCTGAAGACATAGAATTGGCAACTGAGAATCCTGAAGATTTGTTTTCTGAAAAGAAAGAAGTTGAAAAAGAGGTTTTAGAACTAGTTTCTGCTGAAGTTAAAGTTGAAGAAAAAGGGCCTAGTCTAGAAGAAGAATTAAAAGATACCATTGCTGTAGATGTTGTGGCTGACTTGTTTGAAAATACTCCTAAAAAATCTTTGAATGATAAATTGCAGGGAGACATTCAAATAGGATTAAATGATCGTATCGCTTTTGTAAAAAACCTATTTGATGGTAGTCAGGAAGATTTTAATCGAGTGATTTCTCAACTCAACACTTTGAAAACAGAAAAAGAGGCAAAAAAGTTTATCAATAAAATGGTGAAGCCAGATTATGATTGGACAGAAAAAGAAGAGTTTGAAGAGCGTTTTATGGGGATCGTAGAACGTAAATTTTTCTAAATAAGAAACGTGTGAAAATAGAAGTTTCTACAGGAGAGATCATAGATAAATATACAATTTTAGAGATTAAACTTTCTGAAATAAAGGATGCTAAAAAATTGGTAAACATTCAAAATGAATATACTATTTTAACGCCAGACATTGAAAGTATCTATGCTAGTTGTAAGAATAAATCATATCTCGAAAAACTTCAAAACGATATGTTAGTTGTCAATAAGAAATTGTGGAAAATAGAAGATGATATTAGAGAATGTGAACGAACCAATGATTTTGGAAAAACATTTGTAGATCTTGCACGTGCGGTATATTATACCAATAATGATCGTTCAGAGGTGAAAAAAGAAATCAATGTGTTTACTGGTTCAGACTTATTAGAAGAAAAATCGTATAAATTTTAATCAAAATAATTGCGAATCATATCTTAAAAACCACAATTTTCTTTCTGATGATTGTGGTTTTTTCGAATTGTAGTTCTACATTTAAGACTCAAACTTTTGATCCTATTAAAAACCCGAAGATGCCAGACTATCATCAGGAATCATCATGGGCAGTTTTGCCTTCAACCTACACAACAGAATTTCAAGAATTTGCTTCCAAAGAATTAGATACCTTACAGGTAGATGTGTTTTATGTTTATCCAACATTGATTACCAATAAAAAAGATGCTCGTTGGAATGTACCAATCAATGATAAAAAACAAGTTGAAAAAGTTTTAGAAAAAGCAGTTTTAATGCAAGTGTCGGCTTTCGCTACTTCAGGGAGAGTATATGTTCCTTTTTACCGTCAAGCTCATATTAGATCGTACCGTATGTTGAATTCTGGAGGAAAGGAGGCGCAAGAGTTGGCGTATTCTGATGTTAAGAGAGCGTTTGAGACCTATTTAAGTAAATACAATCAAGGAAGGCCTATCTTAATGGTTGGGCATAGTCAAGGAACCACGCACACATTACGATTGTTAGCAGATTTTTTTGATGAAAAACCATTGCAAGAAAAATTAGTAGCTGCTTACATTCCAGGAATTCGAGTTAAGCAAGATCAGTTTAAAACAATCAAACCGATGACCAGACCTGATGAAATAGGAGGTTTTATTTCATGGAATACTTTTAAGAAAGGTCATTATCCGAAGAAGGATAAAAATTGGTACGATAGAAGTGTAACAACGAACCCAATTACGTGGGATACTTCCACAACCACACTTTTTGAAGAACATAAAGGGTTTTTGTATACAAACAAGAGAATATATTCGAAAGCGTTAAAAATTGAGATTACAGATGGGTTGGTTTGGTCAAGTAATCCAAAATTTCCATTGCGTTTTTTTATGTCGTTTTTAAAGAACTATCATGTAGGAGATATCAATCTGTTTTGGCAAGATATTAGAGAGAATTCAGAATTGAGAGTAAAAACCTATCTACAAAAGAACTAACCGATTTTTTCCTTCAATCGTTCAATTTCTTTTTTACTATTTCCAATAAATAGTTCATCATTAACAATAAAAACTGGGCGTTTTAAGAAGGTGTATTCATCTAAAATAAATTGCCTGTAATCTTGCTCAGAAATAGCCTCGCTTTTTAACCCCATAGCTTTATATTTCTTAGCACGTTTGTTAAACAGTGCTTCGTAGCTGTTTGAAAAAGCATACATCTCTTCAAGTTGAGAAACTGTGACTGGATTTGCTTTGATTTCTTGTCGCTCAAAACCTTCAATATTTACTTCTTTTAAGATTCTTCTGCAGGTATCACAAGTTTGTAAAAAATATACTTTCTTCATATTTTAAAGGTTTATCTTTGACGAAATTACATTAAAAATGAAGACACAATTCAACATTTTAAGAAAAGCTAGAGAGATAACTTCGAAAAGGATCGATGGGCTAACTTTAGAACAGTTGCATATCATACCTGATGGGTTTAACAATAATATTGCTTGGAATGTGGCACATTTAGTAGTTACACAACAACTATTGAATTATAGAATGTCTGGAAAGGATTGTTTAGTTTCTGAAGAGTTGATTGAAGCATATCGAAAAGGAACAAAACCAGAATCTCAATTTACTCAAGAAGAGTTTGATGAAGTGCTAGAGTTATTTGAAGGTTTACCTGATACTTTAGAAGAAGATTATAATGCAGGGATTTTTACAGAATATAAAGAATACACTTCTAGTACAGGATTTGTTTTAGACTCAATAGAGAATGCTATTTCCTTTAATAATTTTCACGAAGCAATGCATTTAGGTGTAATTATGTCACTTACAAAACTAGTATAAGAGTATGGACTATTATTCAATAGCAACAATTTTAATTGTACTGTCTGCAGCTTTTGGTTATATCAATGTGAGGTTTCTTAAATTACCAAGTTCTATTGGGTTAATGTTAATAACCATATTATTTACGTTAGCGGTTTTAGGATTGAGTTATTTTGATGATACATTACTTCAAAAAGAAAGAGAACTTATAACAAGCATTAACTTTAAAACTGTTTTACTGGATGTAATGCTAAGTTTCTTGCTATTTGCAGGAGCATTACATACCAATTTTCAACAATTAAAAATACAAAGAAAGCCCATTTTAATTTTTGCCACTTTAGGAACTTTAGTATCAACTTTTTTAGCAGGATTTTTTGTTTATTATGTTCTTCAACTAGTAGGTTTAGAGGTAGATTTTATTTATTGTATGCTTTTTGGAGCATTAATCTCACCTACAGATCCAATTGCCGTTCTTGGAATTATGAAAAAAGTTGGGGCGCCAAAGAAGTTAGAAACAAAAATTGTAGGCGAATCTTTATTTAATGATGGAGTAGGAGTTGTTATTTTCTTGACTATTTTTCAAATAGCGAAAGGAGGTGCTGAAATTTCTATAGGACATATTGCTGAAATGTTTTTGGTTGAAGTAGTAGGTGGAATCGCTTTGGGCCTTTTAATTGGTTGGGTTACCTATAAATTATTGAAAAGTATTAACGATTACGATATTGAAGTAATTATTACGATAGCAGCAGTAATGGGCGGAACCATTGTAGCTCAAAAACTCCATTTGTCGGCACCGCTAGCAATGGTAACTGCAGGATTAATTGTTGGAACAGATACTGTGAGGCAATCTTCAATGAGTGAGGTTACAGAACAATATGTAGACAAGTTTTGGGAACTGATTGATATTCTTTTGAACACTATTTTGTTTGTCATGATAGGGATGGAGATGTTGGTGTTAACATTCAATAGTTCATATATAATAGCTGGTTTTATTGTGATTCCAGTGCTATTAGTATCGAGATATATATCCTTATTATTGCCCATAAAACTATATGCTAAAAAGCTAGACTTTGTCCCTAAAACTAATATAATTATGACTTGGGGTGGATTGCGTGGTGGAACTTCTATAGCATTGGCTTTAAGCTTAACAACAGTAATGGAAAGGGACCTGTTCTTGGTGATTACCTATATTGTTGTTGTTTTTTCTATTATTGTTCAAGGGTTAACAGTTGGTAAGCTAATTAAAAGATATACGTCATAAACTAGTAAGTTTATACTAGTTCTGTAGACATAGAGAGAAATTTTTACAGATGAAATTCAATACAAAAACAATACACGGAGGTCAGAAGCATGAAGAAGCTACGGGTTCAGTTATGCCTCCAATTTTTCAAACATCAACATATGCACAATCTAGTCCCGGAACTCATAAAGGATATGAATATTCTAGGGCTG
>JAESUF010000298.1 GCA_016763215.1 Flavobacteriaceae bacterium | reverse complement strand
TAGATACATATTGAAACATTGCCGAAAAACTTTTACGATAAAATTCACCAGCTTTATCTTTTCCTTTTACTAATACTTTAAAGCGATCAATAACCTTATCTATAGTTTTGGTTAGTTCGAGAGTTGCAAATGTTGAACGTTGTTTTGGTCTGTATTTTAACGAGTTAAGGTCTAGAGACAGAATTTCCTTTTTGCCTTGTGCTGAAACTGTTTTCTTGTAAAAGCCTTGTCCTGTTTTGCTTCCTAACCACTTATTATCCATCATAGTATTTATGAAATCAGGAATTTTGAATAATTCATGAAATTCATCATCAGGACAGTTTTCATAAATTCCGTTAGCCACATGAACTAAAGTGTCTAAACCAACAACGTCAACTGTACGGAAAGTTGCCGATTTTGGACGACCTATAACTGGACCAGTAAGTTTATCGACTTCTTCAATGGTTAAATCCATTTCTTTAACTAAATGAAACAAACTTTGAATGCCAAAAATCCCTATTCTATTTCCAATAAAAGCAGGTGTGTCTTTAGCAACAACAGAGGTTTTACCAAGGAATTGTTCGCCATAAACTTTTAAAAATTCTAAAACAGAAGTATCTGTTTTTGGACCAGGAATAATTTCGAAAAGTTTTAAATAACGTGCAGGATTAAAGAAATGTGTGCCGCAAAAATGTTTTTGGAAATCTTCGCTACGTCCTTCGCTCATAAATTTAATAGGAATTCCAGAGGTGTTAGACGTAATTAACGTTCCTGGAGTTCTAAACTTTTCTATTTTCTCAAATACTTGTTGTTTAATATCTAATCGCTCAACAACAACTTCCATCACCCAGTCAACATCTTTAATCTGATGCAAATCATCATCAATATTTCCTGTCGTAATTCTATCTGCAAATTTTGCAGTATAAATAGGAGAAGGTTTTGATTTTAAGGATGCTGTTAATGCATCATTAACCAATCTATTTCGAACTACTTTATCTTCTAAAGTCAATCCTTTTGCCTTTTCCTTATCATTTAGTTCTCTTGGTACGATGTCCAATAAAAGAACTTCTACACCAATATTGGCGAAGTGACAAGCAATACCACTCCCCATAATTCCGGAACCAATAATTGCTACTTTTTTAATTCTTCTAGTCATTTGTTTTTTTAATTTGTTTACACCACTTTTTTACTGATTTTATCTTCTTGATAAATCATTTTGTCGGCGATGAGTTTGTTTATGGTTGAGGTTACTTTAAAGAAAGCTTCCAATTCTTCGTATGTGATATGAGATCGAATTGCATCATTAAAGATGATTACAGACTCCCGAGAGACTTCTCGCATCTGTTTTCCGTAATCGGTTAGTTTAATAATGACACTTCTTCCATCTTCAGGGTTTTTTTCTCTTGAAATAGCCCCTTTATCTTCCATATTCTTTAGTATCCTTGAAAGACTTGTGGGTTCCATACCCATTAGAGGGCCTAGAGCGGTTGATGGAGTTCCGTTTTCGTAATCGATGTTTAATAAAACAAAAGCAGTTGCCATTGTACTGTCGTGTTTTGCAGCACGCTCATTGTATAGCTTTGCAACGGCTTGCCAGGTAGCTCTTAATTGATGATCTATTGATTTATTTTTATCCATTGTGTCAAAGATACAAAAATATGTTATGCATGCATAGTAAATTAAGAAAAAATTATGCATGCATAATAAATAATTGTAACAACTTGAAAGAAAGAGCTACTAATAGTGGAGTTTTTCACATAAAAAATTCTGTAGCTAGAATAGATTATAGTAAGTTTGCGTTACAAGATTCAATATAAAAATCAACGAACTAAGTATGGGTAATTTATTAGAAATTAACAATGTAGTCAAAACCTATGGTCACTTCACTGCATTAAATGATGTATCAATTCACGTTCCTAAAGGAAGTGTTTTTGGGTTACTTGGACCTAATGGTGCAGGTAAGACTACGTTGATTCGAATCATTAATCAGATTACAATGCCAGATAGTGGCTCTATCATAATAGATGGGGAGGCACTAAAACCAGCTCATATAGAAGATATAGGATACATGCCCGAAGAGCGTGGTTTGTATAAAAGTATGAAAGTAGGAGAGCAAGCAATGTATTTGGCTCAATTGAAAGGGTTGAGTAAAAAACAAGCCAAAGATCGTTTACACTATTGGTTTGAGAAGTTTGATATTTTAGCTTGGTGGAATAAAAAAATTGAAGAGTTATCGAAAGGAATGGCACAGAAAGTACAGTTTATTGTGACTGTGATGCATCAACCAAAATTGTTAATTTTTGATGAACCTTTCTCAGGATTTGATCCTATTAACGCACAACTAATAGCAAAAGAAATTCTACAACTTCGTGATGAAGGAGCAACCATTATCTTTTCTACACACCGAATGGAGTCGGTTGAAGAGATGTGTGACGATATTGCATTGATTGGTAAATCGAATTTAATTTTAGAAGGAAATTTAGAAGATATCAAACGTAAGTTTAGTACAAATACTTTTCAAATTGGATTGGATACTGCTCATGCTAAAGAAGTAGAGTCTAAGTTAAAAGAAAGCTTTGAAGTATCTCCTGCTGATTTTAAACTGCTGAATGATGGATTGAGATTAAATGTGAAATTAACGAATGGAAATACGGCGAATGACTTACTGTCATTTTTAACCAGTCAAGGTCAAGTACAACATTTTGTAGAATTGGTGCCAGACGCCAATGATATTTTTATTGAAGCTGTAAACAAAAATAGTTAAGAAGATGAGCAAGTTAAAACTAATTATAAAGAGAGAGTTCAATGCAAAAGTGCGTAATAAATCATTTATTATAATGACCTTTTTGAGCCCGTTATTAATGGTGGGTATCGGATTTTTAGTCTTTTTTTAAGTAAGAAAAATAGTGAATCAGTAAAAAACATCGTTTATGTAAATCATTCTACATTGTTTAGCAAGGATGATTTTAAAGATAAAAAAACAGTCAAGTATGAAGATTACTCAAATCTTTCCTTAGAAGAGGCAAAAAAGAAAGTAGAAGAAGGTAGTTTCTATGGGATGATTTACATTCCGAAACAAGATAGTCTAGAATTACTTGCAAAGTCTATTGAGTTCTATTCGAGTTCGTCCCCAGGTGTAGGAACTATTGAATCAATAGAACGAATAGTGGAAAAAAGGCTCCGAAACACGAGGTTAAAAGACCTAAGTATTGATATGACAGCGCTAGAATCTTCTGATTTTAATGCGAGTATCAAGTTGAATAATTTCTCTGGAGAAGAATCTTCCAAGATGGGGAGTTGGATTAAAATTGGTACTGGAGCTATTTCAGGATATATGCTGATGATGTTTGTCATTATCTACGGAACATCAGTTATGCGAAGCGTTATTGAAGAAAAGACGAGTCGAATTGTCGAAATCATCGTCTCTTCGGTAAAACCATTTCAATTAATGATGGGTAAGATAATCGGGAATGCCTCAGCAGGATTATTACAATTCTTAATATGGGGAGTGATCATTTTTATATTGAGTATTGTTTCTTCTTCTGTTTTTGGAATCGATTTGGTAGGGACACAAACCTCTAGCATTGGTCCAGAACAATTGGAGGTAATAAAACAATCGACTAGTGGAGGAGAGCAGTTGCTTCAAGAAATACAGAAATTACCAATATTAAAAATGTTTGTCCTATTTATTTTCTATTTCTTAGGAGGATATTTCTTATACAGTTCTGTATTTGCAGCTGTAGGAGCGGCGGTGGATAATGAAACAGATACTCAGCAATTTATGTTGCCAATTATGTTGCCTTTAATCTTAGGAGTCTATGTTGGATTTGCGACTGTAATTGATGACCCACACGGAACTATTCCTACCATATTCTCGATGATTCCATTAACGTCTCCAATAGTCATGCTAATGAGAGTACCATTTGGTGTTCCTTGGTATGAAATTGCGATTTCTATGGCATTGTTATTGGTTACCTTTGTATTTATGGTATGGTTTGCTGCTAAGATTTACCGAGTAGGAATTTTGATGTATGGTAGGAAACCAACCTATAAAGACCTGTATAAGTGGTTAAAGTATAAAGGGTAGATTAAAGTCAAAAGCCAAAAGTCAAAAGCCCAAAGGGTAAAAGGTTATGAGGCAATGACTGAATTATATGTACCCTTTAAAACTTGTAAATTTTCTAACAAAATAAGATGAGTAAAATTCTAATTATTGAAGACGAAGCAGCGATTCGTAGAGTATTGACAAAGATTATTTCTGAAGAGAATGATGAATACAAGGTTGAAGTAGCTGAAGATGGATTGTCAGGGATTGAAAAAATTAAAGACAACGACTATGATTTGGTACTTTGCGATATCAAAATGCCAAAGATGGATGGAGTAGAGGTATTAGAAAAAGCAAAGAAGTTAAAGCCTGAAATCCCTTTTGTAATGATTTCGGGTCATGGAGATTTAGATACAGCTGTGAATACAATGCGATTAGGAGCTTTTGATTATATCTCTAAACCACCAGATTTAAACCGTTTATTGAATACTGTACGCAATGCATTGGATAGAAAGGTTCTTGTTGTAGAAAACAAACGCCTAAAGAAGAAGGTGAGTAAGAATTATGAAATGATAGGAGATAGCGATGCCATTACTCATATCAAAGACATTATTGAAAAAGTAGCACGTACAGATGCTAGAGTTTTAATTACAGGCCCAAATGGAACGGGAAAAGAATTGGTAGCACATTGGTTGCATGAGAAATCAGAACGTTCTAAGTCGCCGATGATAGAAGTGAATTGTGCTGCAATCCCTTCAGAATTAATTGAAAGCGAGTTGTTTGGGCATGTGAAGGGTAGTTTTACTGGAGCAAATAAAGATAGAGCAGGAAAGTTTGAAGCTGCCAATGGAGGAACTATTTTCTTAGATGAAATTGGAGACATGAGTTTGTCGGCCCAAGCAAAGGTACTACGTGCTTTACAAGAAAATAAAATTCAAAGAGTTGGAAGTGACAAAGACATTAAGGTAAATGTACGTATTGTTGCTGCAACCAATAAAAATCTAAAGACAGAAATTGAAGAAGGAAGGTTTCGAGAAGATTTGTATCACAGACTAGCGGTAATTCTGATCAATGTTCCTTCGTTGAATACCCGTAGAGAAGATATTCCGTTGTTGGTAAATTATTTCTCGCAAAAAATAGCGACTGAACAAGGAGTTGCTAAAAAAGAGTTTTCTGCTGAAGCAATTACCTTACTACAAGCCTATGATTGGACTGGAAACATCCGTGAATTAAGAAATGTTGTTGAGCGTCTTATCATTTTAGGCGAACCAGAGGTTTCTGTGAATGATGTAAATTTATTTGCAAGCAAATAAGGCTACCAGATATTTTCTAAATCTTTTTTCGAATAGGTAATCGATCGATCTACGTACGTTGTAGCCGTGTCTTTAATTTTTAAAGGATCTTTAGAAGATACTAGTTTCTTAAGCAAAGCTAATGGCGTAAGGAAAATAAAAAACACCAGAGTTAAAACTACTCTGGAAGTGAACCAGCCTAAGGTCAAAGCAATCTTATTCCATCCTAAAACAATGTAACCTTCTAACGTAGAAGATAAGGTTGATAAACCACCTATACCTAAAGCAACATATAATAAGGGCTTTATTTCAAAGTATAATGAAATTGCTAAAAAACCAACGACAATAACCAATACGGTTTTAGAATTATTTTCTTGTGCCACCATCCTAAAATAAGGTATAAATAAAAGGGGCAAAAGCAGAACTTCCACCAATGACTAGTAAGACTCCTAAGACAAGGAAAACGATAATCATCGGGAACAACCAAAACTTTTTTCGTTCTTTCATAAAAAGAAAGAGATCTCTTAAAAACTCCATAACTTATTTTTTAATAGTATTTTTTAAAAAAGTACTTAAATGTTTTGCTACAAATTTATGACCTTTTTTGCTTAAATGCATGATGTCGTTCGTGTAATAATAATCATTTAAAAGTTCAACCTTAGAAACCTTTGTAAATTCATCTTTCAAATAAAGGGTTTTAAGATTGTTTTTTTCTGCGTATGCTTTTGTTTTCAGATAGAAGTTATTGTTTCCTTCATCTGTGGTATTTGAAGGAATCAATAAAACAATCACTGTTGCATTGGTTTTATTTTGATACTCCTTAAGGTAGTCGATGTATTCTTCGATGTAAGAAAAAGAGTACAATTTTGGATGTACGTTTTTCTTGTAATGGATATTGATAAATTTTTTAATTAACCGAGAAGGAATCCATTCATACTTTGATTCTGGATGATCAATCCAATTCAGCATTGAAGGCGTTCCTGTGGGCTGGTTATCATTTGAAGTAATGTTAGCAACCAAGTAATCTAACTGAATATTTTCTGAAGCATCTACTTTTTTTAGAACCTCAATATATTGATTTGCATTGTACCCATTCAATGAAAAATTATAAATATCTGTTGGAATAGAATCCTTTGTTAATTGATTTTCTGTAAAATACTCGTACCCTTCATCCTGATTAAGTCCATAAGGAAAACCTACAGAATCACTAATGAGTCCTATTTTTGTTTTTGTAGTATCTATTAAATTCCACTCATTGTCTCTATATCCTAGTGAGTTGACTTTATATGATGTTTTGTTAATTTCTACAGTAGCATTTGGAATTAATTCTACTAATAATTTTTCATTTTCAGAATAACGAACCAGTTCCTTAGTTTTGGAATACACTGCATAATCTCCAAAAAAACGAAGTTTAATTCGGTATGCAAATTCAACAATTAAAAAAGTAATTAATAAGCCAATAAATATTGACACTACTTTTAATGATAGCTTTCTCATATTCTTAATCTAAAACAAATTCTTCTTTCCAATTGTCTTTGTCGTTAAAATTGGGTTGCTTCTTTTTCTCAAAGATATAGTTTTCAATAACTAGATAATCCATTTCCGTTCTCATAAAGCATCGATAAGCATCTTCTGGAGTACAAACGATAGGTTCACCTCGTACATTAAAACTTGTATTTACAACCAAGCCAACGCCAGTTCGCTTTTTAAATTCATTGATTAAATTCCAATACTCAGGATTGGTTTCCTTATGAACTGTTTGAATTCTACCTGAAAAATCAATATGAGTAATAGCAGGAATACTAGATCGTTCTGTGTATAGT
>JAESUF010000003.1 GCA_016763215.1 Flavobacteriaceae bacterium | reverse complement strand
CAGAATGATTGGGAAGCAGTCTCAAATCAGATTAGTGGTGGAGGTAATAGACTCCCAGTCGGACCTTATCTATTCATTATAGATTTAGGAGACGGAAGTAAGCCTTCCCGAGGATGGATTTACATTAATTATTAATAAAGAAGATGATTTCAATAACACAAACAAGAACAACCATGAGAAAATCAATCATAACAGTATTCACAATCACCTTCGCTTTATTAATCACCAACAAAGCAGAAGCACAACAAGACCCGAACTTTACCTTGTATAATTTCAATATGAATATTATCAATCCTGCCTTTGCAGGAATCAAGGAGACCCCCGAATTAAACTTGGTGTATCGGAACCAATTTTTGGGCATCGACGATTCCCCACGAACCATTTCCTTGGCGTATTCAAGAGGCTTAGGGAAGAATTTAGGAATAGGAATCTCGATTATCAATGATAAAGTGTTTGTCTTAACACAGACCGATGTAGCAGTAGATATCTCGTATAAGTTACAGATGGGTGAGAGGACGAATCTATACTTTGGTATCAAAGCAGGAGGAGGGTTTACCAATATCGATTTAACCAAGGTATCGACTCCAGGAACAGATCTTTTATTCAGTCAGAACCAGAGTTTTTTCAATCCACATATTGGAGCAGGAATCAACATCCAGAGTCCGAAGTTCTACATTGCAATCTCAACACCAAATTTCTTAAAGGGAGAGCGTTATGAGAAGCAAGGGAACACTCCAGCAGCAGCGGTTAACAATGCACACTTCTATCTGGGAGGAGGATATCATATCGGACTGACAGATAATCTTATTTTAACGCCAAGGTTTATGCTACGAACAGTGCAAGGAGCGCCAACTTCGTACGATGCAGGAGCTTCGTTGGAGATCAACAAGCGATTCACAGCAGGAGCAAACATACGAATCGATGAGACGACTTCTATCTATGGATTGGTTAGAGTGATCGACAAACTAAAGTTAGGTTTCGCTTATGACATTACCACCACAGACATTACCAATGTAAACGATAGTGGTTCTTTAGAAGTGATTTTAAAATATCAGTTTTAGAGAATAAAAAATACCACAAAATCCTAACTAAAATTAGGAAAATAAAACCCACAAGATTGTGAAATCTTGTGGGTTTTTTAATATTTAAAAAGGAGGTGAATACTCAGTTAATTTAAATTTACTCTCAAGCCTTTCCATTCTTTATTTTCTCTTTCAAGAGACAGGTTTAAAGGATCCCCAATTCTATTTTTAGTTCATGTATGTTTATTCCTGAGCTATTAATCTATTACCGATAGAAGATGGGGTATCCAACTTTTAAAAAGAACCATTCATCGAAATGAAAAGAGTCACTCTTTATAACTATCTAATTTAGAGGTCAGTATCAAGGCTCTCATCAATAGTCTTGAGAATGAGAGATATGAGAAAATCGAATTCATCAACTGCCAGAAAGATAGAGAGATACAATTTTAAGGATGTATTTTCTAAACCAGAACTAAAGACATTTCAGGAAATTAACACCAAACCGTTTACTATTAAGTTAGAAAACATTGATTTGTCAGACATTCAACAAGTAGGAGGGAAGAATGCTTCCTTAGGAACCATGATTGAACACTTAAAACCGTTAGGAGTTCAGATACCAGATGGTTTTGCTGTAACAGTATCAGCCTATAAGACATTTTTAAAATACAATGATTTTGAGCGTAGAATATCCCTTTTATTAGGTGAGATCCCTAGAGATAATATCTCGGTCTTAAATAAAAAAGGAACCGCTATTCGCAATTTGATCGTAAGCGGAAATTGGCCTGACGAGATTGAAAAAGAAATTAAACGCTCGTATGAAGAATTATCAGCATACTATAATCACCTTGCTGTAGATGTGGCAGTTCGATCTTCTGCTACCTGTGAGGACTTACCAGAAGCTTCATTTGCAGGACAACAAGAATCGTATTTAAATGTACGAGGGTTTAAAGCAGTCTTAGAATCTATTAAAGATTGTTTTGCCTCTTTGTTTAATAATCGAGCTATTTCCTATAGACAATCTTTAGATATTGATTTCTCTGATATTGGTATTTCTGTTTGTGTTCAAAAAATGGTGCGTTCCGATTTGGGAACTTCTGGGGTAGCGTTTTCTCTTGATACGGAAAGTGGTTTTAAAGATGTAATTCTTATAAATGGAGCCTATGGTTTAGGAGAAAGTATTGTTCAAGGAAGTGTTTCGACAGACGAATTTTTAGTGTATAAACCTTTGTTAAAGAAAGGGTTTCCTGCAATTATAGAAAAAAAGATAGCCAGAAAGAAAAGACAATTGGTTTATAGTAAAGATAGATCACAGCGATTATTAGAAGTAGATGTTCCTGAAGAAAAGCAAACTCAATTTTGTTTGTTAGATGATCAGATTCTTCAATTGTCTAAATGGATTTGTTTGATTGAGGATTATTATTCAAAATATTATGATAAATGGTGTCCTATGGATATAGAATGGGCTTTAGATGGGTATTCAAATTCCTTATTTATTGTGCAAGCTAGGCCTGAAACAATTCACTCTAATAAAAAAACAGAAAGCGTTGTTTCTTACAAATTAGATGCGATTACTAAACACGAATTAGTACTAAGCGGTATTGCTGTTGGAGATGGAATTGGACAAGGTAAAACAAGAAAAATAGCAAGTATGGATGCATACTATAAAGTTGCAGACTCTCAGCCTTTTCAAAAAGGAGATATTCTAGTTACTGATATGACAGATCCAAATTGGGAACCCTTGATGAAAATAGCAGGAGGTATTATAACCAATAGAGGCGGAAGGACTTGTCATGCTGCAATTGTAGCTAGAGAAATAGGAGTGCCTGCTATTGTAGGGACACTAAACGCAACAGAAATAATAAAAAACAGAACGAAAGTAACTGTTTCTTGTGCGCAAGGAAGTACAGGAAATGTATATATGGGCTATGTATCTTATCAAGTAGTAAAGACTGATATAAGTGAATTGCCTAAAATAAATACAGCATTAATGCTTAATGTAGGAAGCCCTGATTTAGCATTCAAGTTTTGTCAAATTCCAAATTCAGGAGTGGGCTTGGCTAGAGAAGAATTTATTATTAATAATTACATACAAGCGCATCCCTTAGCCTTGTTACAACATAATAATTTAGGCGACAAAGAGCTGTCTCTAAAGATTCAAACCCTTATTGAAGGCTACGCCAATGAAAAAGAGTTTTTTATAGAAAAGCTCTCTCATGGAATTGGTAAAATTGCAGCAGCTTTTTATCCTAAAAAAGTGATTGTTCGACTTTCTGATTTTAAAACCAACGAGTATTGCAATTTATTAGGTGGACATTATTTTGAACCCAATGAAGAGAACCCAATGTTAGGTTGGAGAGGCGCCAGTAGGTATTATTCAGAATCGTATAAAGAGGCCTTTGGACTGGAATGTATGGCGATAAAAAGAGCTCGTGAAGAAATGGGCTTATCAAACATTGTGGTTATGATTCCTTTTTGCAGAACGGTAGAAGAATTACTAAAAGTATATGAGATCATGAACGCATTCGGATTAAAAAGAGGGGAAGCGGGGCTTCAAATATATCTTAT
>JAESUF010000297.1 GCA_016763215.1 Flavobacteriaceae bacterium | reverse complement strand
TTTAAGATTGTCTATTTCCATGCTCTACAAAAAGAAATTTTCTTTAACAATTGCTTAAACTGGACTACCAATTTTCAGTATAACACGCAAAGCGATCACTTTAATATTAATAGTCGTTGATAATGATAATACACTGTTCCTTAGTCGGTAGTGCTAACTTACATGCTGAATTTTTTTAATTACCTAAATCCAAATGCTATAAATTTAGGTATATATACGTGTTGATAATAACTTCTAATCTGTATAAATTGATGATGCTCAAAATTTAATGAGTGAAATCAAATTATTAATACAAAATAACTATCCCATGGAAATTAGAAAAAGTGTATATGGACTTCCTGCGGGGGACAAAACCATAGAATGGTATGCAAGGGCAATTGCCGAAATGAAAACACGTAGCACGAGTGATCCAACAAGTTGGGCTTACTTAGGAGCTATTCACGGACTTAGCCACAATCCAGAAAGAAATCAATATTGGAAACAATATGCACCTTTCCCTCCAAAATCTGAAGTAGATGATTTTTGGGAAAAATGTCAACATCAAACTTGGTATTTCTTGCCTTGGCATAGAATGTACTTGGCATATTTTGAACAAATTGTAGCAGAAACAATTCAAGATTTAGGAGGGCCAAGTGATTGGGCACTTCCTTTTTGGAATTATTCAGATACTGCAAATCCAAGAGCATTAGATATCCCTTCTCAGTTTACTTCTCCAGCTAACGCATCAAATAGTTTATGGATGCCGAATCGACACAATCAAGTTGATCAATCTAGTGTAACTTTAAATGCTTTAGAAAAAGAACTTTATACTACTGTTGACTTTTTAGATCCAGAATATGGTGGCCCTGAAACTAAATTTAGTCATGATGGAGAATCGAATGGAGCTTTAGAAAGTCTTCCACATAACCATATTCATGTGGATATTAGTGGAGCCATGGGAAACCCTGATACAGCTGGGCTAGATCCTATTTTTTGGTTGCATCATGCAAATATTGATCGGTTGTGGCAGATTTGGCTGAATCAAGGAGGAGGAAGAATTAATCCAGATGAAAAAAATTGGTTGGATTTCAAATTTAATTTTCATAATAAAAATAGTCAGCCAGTAAAAATAACTCCTAGAGAAGTAGAAGACACAAGATTGGTGCTCAGCGGATATGTTTATGAAGGGGTACCACCTTCAGCACCAACAACGAAAGATAAAAAGTTTGCTGCTCCTGCTGCAAGGCGAGCACCAATTATGCCATTAGAAGTTGTAGATGCAACTCAAGAAAAACATCATCTTAAGGGGGAACCATCTAGAGTTGCTCTTTCGTTTGGTACTTCCAAACAAAAAAGACAACCAGTTGCAAAAAGTTTTAGCGACCAACGAACAGTAAAAAAGAGAACAGTGTTACGCTTTGAGAATATCAAAGGAAAAGGATTGGTTCCTGTACATTCTGTTTTTATTGAGGCACCTAACAAACAAGGAGAAATAGAAGCTCATTTTGTAGGTTCATTAGCACTCTTTGGGTTAGAACGTTCATCTGGAACGGATGAACATCACTCAGGAAGTGGACTAAGTGAGCACTTTAATATAACTGATGTGTTGGATTTACTACAAAGCTCCGAGCAATTGAATCTTGATAAACTTAATGTCTTGATTAAGCCTAATCGTGCTATGCCAGATGATGTCTCTGTTTCTGTAGGTAGAATTAGTTTGTATAGCGAATGAGTTTCGTAAAGTCAATTGAATTTCAAACTATTTATCGGAAATATATCGATAGAATTCGTGTCTTCCAAGCATTAAATCCAGAGTGGTGGGTTGTATTGCTAAGTGGCTTAGTTTGGATTTTTCTGTGTCTTCAAAATATTAGGAATCCAATATCCATAGAGGGTTCGTCAAATCAGTTTCAATTATGCTATTCAATTAGTAGCATTGCGGATGGAAGTGCAAGTTCTGTATTTTCTATCCGCGATGAATTGACTATACTATATAGGCTAGTAAAAGGGAATATGATTTCATGGAGTATTATGATTGTTGCCATGATGTTTCCTTTATTAGAAAGATCTATACGCCATGTTGGTACTTCTGTAAGAAGGACTCAGCGTGACCTTGCAATTTCCCTTTTCCTCTTGGGTTATGTGGTCGTTTGGTTGGGGTTAAGTATCGGGTTTCTATCCTTACCTAGAGTATTGGCTTGGGTTTTACCTAGTAGTGTCATTGTTAGAATCCCTTTCATAGTCGGAAGTCTCTTTATTATAATGGCATTTTTTAGTTGGCATCCATCAAGACGAGCTATAATGATGAAATGTGAATTTACCATGCCAATTCGAATCTACGGATGGAAATTTTATAAAGACGCCATTAGTTATGGATTGAAAATAGGATGGGCTTGTTTAGGGATGTGTTGGTTGGTAATGACTGCTTTAATGATTGCAAGACATAATTTTGCGCTCATGTTTTTAGTAAGCTGTATTGTTATTGTGGAACGTTACCTTGTATCTCATGAGAACAAACTTCCAGGATATGCGTGGATGATTTTAGGGATTGTCTTATTTGGATTGGAGTTTATAAATATCTTATTTTGATAAGTAGTATCTTTATAAGAGCTGTTAGATTACCACATTCATTGTATAGAATATGTTAAAGTTAGTTGCAAAAGCGTCAAACGCTCAAGTATTGTTTGGAGAAAAGGAAATGACCTCTATTGTTTTAGAAGGTAATTATTCTAGTATTAAAAAGTGGAGTTTTTTGAATGATATTGAAAATAATTTTTGCTTTAAATTGCATTTGAAAAATATCAGAGGAACAGCTGTTTTTCCTACCATTCACATTCATCTTGAAACCAATAAAGACAGCCCTCGCATAGGTTCTTTAGCACTCTATGGGTTAAAGAATAGCTCTTTTAATAAAGACGGAAGTGTAGAAAAAAAAGGTTTTACGGAAGTTATTGAAATTGATGACATTCTAAAAAGCATGATCAAAGAAGCCATTTTGTCTCGACAGCCACTCTCTTTAAAATTGATTCCAAGGCATCCAATAAAGAAAAGTATTTCTTTCACTATTGACGAAGTAGAGTTGTACTGCCGTATAGGGTGATTTTATGGATGAAGAGAAAATCTATTTATACTCTTATTAAAGTTAACACACTACTTTTTTATAGCTACTTAGATAGGAGAGAGGAAGAATTAAGTATAGAGCGATCTTAAAAGTTTACCCCTTCTAATGGAATTCTTTTATATATAGTAATAGCTTTACTAGAATTGAAATTAAGATCCTTCAGTTACCTTTTTATTAATGTTACTCCATGTTTTTTATTACTAATTAAATCAAAACAAGAAATTAAAAAAGTTATTGGCAAAGTAAAAGAGTTGTATTCAACCTTTGAACTTTACCGTTGAGTCAATAGAATTGTAAAAAAGTATAGATTATTTAGACCTCTAAATAGCGACTGTTTTAGCGTGTTTCATAAAATATGATTCAAAGCGTTTTAGAGTTGGGTGCATTTTTTCTGAATATAGGACAAACTGACATTTATGAATACTTTGAGTAATCGATAGAAGTATAGTACGTGATGAGCTTTGAACTAAAAACTCAGCATTATAAACACTAAATATTTTTAATTGATTGGTATTTAAACCATTTAATGTAGACAACCTGCTTAAGGTCTTGGGAGTGGAAACAAGAATATCTACACCTTCAAATAATTCTGATTTTAGCAAATCAACATGAAGCTTTTCATCCGCTAAATAAACACGTAACGAAGTCTGTCTAGTATATGTTAAAAAGGCATCATAGATTTCCAATGCGCTTTCTCGGTTTTCTACTAAGACGATTGCTCTTGGAGCATTTCCAACTTCCTCACATTTTAATTTTTGCAAGGTAGTAAGTATAAGCGTGCTCTTTTTTCCGCTGTCTTTCGGGGCCGTACAAAAGATATTTGCACCACTTTTTATTATTGGATTACTAGCACTCTGAAATGGAGTTGGTGTTGTGATTTCTTGAGATTCTAGCATCTCTTTTATATGGGGATGTAATTTTTTAAAAGGCATAAGAA
>JAESUF010000025.1 GCA_016763215.1 Flavobacteriaceae bacterium | reverse complement strand
TTCACCATCTTTTACACACAGTAAAATATCGTGTGCGTTGGCATCTTCTTTGTTTAGGTAGAATGTATTGTTGGTAGCAACAATCTTAACATCGTGTTTTTTTGCAAACCTTAGTAAGGTTTCATTAACCACACGTTCATCATCTTGATTGTGCCGCATCAATTCAATATAGAAATCATCAGCAAACTGTTCTTTCCACCAAATCAAGGCTTCCTCTGCTTGTTTTTCTCCAACATTCAGTATTTTATTAGGAACTTCACCATAGGTGTTTCCTGTTAAAACAATGACATCTTCTTTGTATTGCTCAATGACTTTTCTGTCGATTCTTGGTATATAATAGAATCCATCTATAAAGGCAATAGAAGACATTTTTGCCAAGTTATGATACCCTTTTTTGGTTTTAGCAAGCAAGACAATTTGATATCCATTGTCTTTTCTTGACTTGTCTAAATGATCTTCACAAACATTGAATTCGCAACCCAAAATAGGTTTTAGAAGGGTTTCAGAAGGCTCATCACCATTTTCTTCTGCCAACTCATTTTTGATGGACGCTTGTTTGTTGTGATTTAAAATGGCACTGACGAAATGAAAAGAACCCATCATGTTCCCAGTATCGGTTAAAGCAATGGCAGACATGTTGTCTTTGGCTGCTGCTTTTACAAGATTTCCAATTTGTATGGTTGATTGTAATACTGAAAATTGGGTGTGATTGTGTAAGTGTGCAAACTGAACATTCTCTAACTCAGACAAACTAGCAGTGGTAGAATGTGTGGTTTCAGTTTGTTTTAGTGAAGCAATACGTTTCCGTATTTTATCACTTTCTATTTTTAGATTGATGTGTTTTAATCCAATTACCTGAATCGGTTTTGGATTGGCTTCCGAGAAGTTGGTGAAGTAACTCTCATCAGCATCTAATTTCTCTTTGGTGAATTCGCGTAAACGAATCAATTCTAAGAAACAACGTGTTGTTGCTTCTACATCGGCAGTTGCATTATGCGCATCGCCAAATCCAGTTCCGAATAAGTGCTTGTGTAATTCTGTTAGCGTTGGTAATTTGAATTTACCTCCACGTCCACCAGGAATTTGACATAGTAGTGCAGTACGCTCTGTACAGGTATCTAAAACAGGAAGTTTTCTTAGGTTGTTTTCTACACCTAGCCTGTAAAATTCACAGCCCATAATGTTTAAATCAAACTCCAAATTCTGACCAACAATAAATGTTGTTTTCTGTAGGGCTTCGTTAAACAATTCCAAGCCTTCTTCTAAAGAAATTCCTTGTTCTTGTGCTAAATCTGTAGAGATTCCGTGAATACGTTCTGCGTCATAAGGAATATTAAATCCATCAGGTCGTATTAGAAAGTCGTTATGTTCTAAGACATTTCCCATTTCATCATGCAACTGCCATGCAATTTGTATGCATCGAGGCCAGTTGTCTGTGTTCGTAATAGGAGCATTCCAACTCTTTGGTAACCCTGTGGTTTCCGTATCAAAAATCAAGTACATAGTTGCGGACTTCTCGTGTAGAATTCAGTACCATAAAAGTACTAAAAACAGAAGAAAAAATGATTAAGAGTTATTCGGATTTATTAACAATATGAAACGCTCATTGAGGCTCTCGAAATGATGCTTTATTTTAAAAATTGAATAGTTTTTTCTAAAACCATCTTGAAATCCTTTGGGAATTTTTCATCTGTCCAAGGTTGTTTGGCTCCAAAAACATGATTAGCGCCCGGAATAATAACCAATTCACTCTTTGGATTCCATGCGTGTAGATTCTGCCCATGGTGTACAGGAACAGCCAAATCTCCATCGCCATGAAAAATTAAATGCGGAATGTTGATTTTCTTGGTTGCGTTTTCAACATTCAAGAGCTCTTTGTTTTCGATGTAGTTAGTGTAAAATTGAATGTAATGAGGCATTTGCTGTTTTGTTCGTCCATTTACAACATAAAAAACACCGTCTTTTTTCCACTGTTTTAGTTCCGCTCCTTCGTTAAACATAGACCGATTTAAATCACAAACCGCAGCCCAAGTCACTAATCTCTTGATTCGTGAATCTTCAGCAGCTTTTAATGTTGCAATAGCGCCACCTCTAGAATGACCAATTAATGTAATGTTACTGGTGTCAATTTCATCCTGTATTTCTTTAGTTGAAGTACTCCAATTTAGCACTGTTTCCAGGTCGTCTAATTCTAGGGTGTAATTGTTATTCCCGAAAGCTTCTAAATCAGGAAAATCGATCGATTGTTCTGGTGTTCCACCGTTGTGGGAAAAGTTGAATTTTAACAAGGCAAATCCTGCTTCTAAAAAAGAGGAAGACATCTTGTCGAAAACGCCCCAATCTTTATAGCCTTTGTATCCGTGACAGAAAATAACCAATGGTTTCTGAGAGGTTGTTTCTTGGTAGTACAAATCTGTTAAAATTGGCTTTTGATGTGTGCCTTTTAGTAGGGTATTTTTTAATCGAATCATCTACCAAAAGTATTAGAAAAAAGTCAGAGTATTTAAGTAATTGTTTTTGTTTTAATGATGAAAGAATTTTGTACATTTGCGCCCACTTATCACGAGATGGTAAGATTATTAATAATCAAGGTCGTGTACCTTAAAAAATTAAAAGAATGTCAGTAAAAATTAGATTACAAAGACACGGTAAAAAAGGAAAACCATTTTATTGGATCGTTGCAGCAGATGGAAGAGCGAAAAGAGATGGTCGTTACTTAGAAAAACTAGGAACTTACGATCCTAACACCAACCCAGCAATTATCGATTTAGATATTGATGGAGCTGTAAAATGGTTACAAGATGGAGCACAACCTACAGATACTGCAAAAGCAATTTTGTCGTACAAAGGAGCGATGTTAAAAAATCATTTAGTTGGTGGAGTAAGAAAAGGTGCTTTAACTGAAGAGCAAGCTGAAGAGAAATTCAATGCTTGGGTAGATGAGAAAGCTGGTAAAGTTTCTTCGAAAGAAGAAAACTTAGCAAAAGCGAAAGCAGATGCAAAAGCGAAAGCATTTGAAGCTGAAAAAGCGGTTAATGAAGCTAGAACTGCAGTAGCTGTTGAAGAGGTTGCAGAAGAAGTAGAAGCAGTTGAAGAAGTAGAAGCAGTTGCTGAAGTAGCTCCTGAAACTACAGAAGAAGAAACTAAAGAAGGGTCTGCTGAATAAGTAAAGCTCTAAACGATATGCGTAAAGAAGATTGTTTTTATTTAGGCAAGATCGTTAAAAAACACAGTTTTAAAGGCGAAGTTGTTATCAAGTTAGATACAGACGAACCTGAACTGTATGGGAAAATGGAATCAGTTTTTGTCGATTTAGGCAACAACCTGGTTCCATTTTTTATTAAAAAAAGTTCTTTGAGTAGAGGCACAATG
>JAESUF010000296.1 GCA_016763215.1 Flavobacteriaceae bacterium | reverse complement strand
CATTTTCCCATTTACAAAACTAGCGTCATTGGTTTCAGCAATATAAAGCAGTAAAGCATTTCTTGCTGCCTTAATATGCGTTGGCATTGAATCTTTGGTAATTGGAATGTATTTCGCACCAGAAGTAGTTCCTGATGTTTTCGCATAATAAATAGGTTTTCCTCGCCACAGTACGTCTTCTTCACCCGCAACCATTCTATCTACATAGGTTCGCAACCCTTCATAGTCATTTATAGGAACATTGTCTTTAAAGTCTTTGTAGCTTTTTATTTTATCAAAAGAATGATCTTTTCCAAAAGCAGTATCCTTTGCTTGTGAAATTAATTTCTTAAAAACTTTTTCTTGAGTTTTATGAGGTTGTAGTGCCCATTTGTAAACACGTTTTCTAACTTGTTTTGCAAAAGGAATGGCAAACACAGATTTGATGCTCATTTATTTAAAATCTATATAGTTTATTGGATTTACAGCGTATCCATCGCTCCAAAGTTCAAAATGTAAGTGAGGCCCTGTTGTTAATTCTCCAGAAGAGCCTACACTTGCAATTGCTTCTCCTGATTGTACCAAGTCTCCTTGTTGTTTTAACAACGTTCCGTTGTGTTTATAAACAGAGATAAAGTTACTCGCATGCTTTAAAATAACAACATACCCTGTTTCTGTTGTCCATTCTGAAAAAATCACGGTTCCATCCGCTGCTGCTTTTACAGGAGTTCCCGTTTTCGCAACGATATCTACTGCAAAGTGTTTGTTTTCTGCATTAAAAGATTGTGTCATCGTTCCTGTAATTGGAGCAAAAAACACAATTTTAGCTTTGTTTTGTAATTCATCTAAAAGCGGAAAACGATCTTTCCTTTCTATCTTTTCTCTAAAAATAGAATCTTGCCTAGAAGCATTCAATTTATATTCATCGATATCTATTCTTTTAGAAAGATCTTGAATAGAATCTATTGGCCCATCTCCAACAATATCTCCAGTTAAAATAGGCATAATCGCTTTGGAGTAATTTTCTAAAACGATTAGTTTGTTTTTAAGAGAATCAGACTCTAAGGTAAGCTTTGTTACGTCTCTTTTTAATTTGGCTGATGAATATCCAGGAATGTATTCTTTGATAGGCGTAAAAGCAATCAATAAAATAGTCCCTGCAATAAGTAGAATGGAAAATAACCCTCCAAAAACAAAAACGTTTAAGCGTGACAGTTTTAATGCAAATCGTTCTTCAAACGTATTCTTATTCAAAACAACCATCCGATACTTATCGGTGAGTTTTCGTTTTAGTTTTCTCTTGTTTTTTTTGTCTTTTGCCAATGAATAGTCTCTATGTTTCACAAATATACAACGAAACCCTCATTGAGGGATTTTGCATGCTGTGTTAAAATTATGCAATAAAATTTAACTTCAAGTTCTCTTTAATAAAATGCCTTCCAAAGAAACCTTATGAGTATTTATTTTTTGTAAAAATTCATCTCATCAATGTATTTCCACACTTTGACAGGAAGCATTGGTTCTACATTTTTGTTTTCTTTGATTCCTTCTCTAATTAAGGTTGCAGAGATTTGAATCAAAGGAGCATCTACCCGATGTACTTTAGGATGTGTGTCGAAATTAGTTTTAATCTGACCCTCAATCACTCTAGGGTATACATAAACCTCATGGTTTTCTAAAATGGTCTCATAGTTTTTCCACTTATGAAAACTCTTTAAATTATCTTCTCCCATAATCAAACTGAATTCATGATTCGGGTATTTCTCAGTAATATGAGCTAATGTATGTACCGTATAATTCGGTTGAGATAATTTAAACTCTATATCAGATGGTTTTAACTTTACAAATTTTTCTAAAGCAATATAAACCAATTCATACCGATGATGATTCTCTAATAATGAGCTCTTTTTTTTATGGGGGCTGTGTGGAGTTACTACCATCCAAACTTCCTCTAAATCGGAATACTCTACGAGATGATTGGCAATAATTATATGTCCCACATGAATGGGGTTAAATGTGCCAAAATACAATCCTATTTTACTCATACTCCTATAAATCTAGAGAAACAAAAACAAAGAGGAAAAGCAGTTTGTTTACTCCCTTTTCTCTATTCCTTATTCTTTATTCTTTATTCTAAAAAACCACTAACCAACTCTTCCGCTTCTTGTAAAGCTTTGTCTAAATTATCATTTAAGATAATGGTATCAAATTGAGGAGCTAATGCCATTTCTACAGAGGCCTTTGCAACTCGCATTTTAATCTTGTCCTCACTTTCAGTAGCTCTCTTTTTCAACCTTCTGATTAACTCATTAATGTCTGGAGGTTTTACAAATACAGCCAATGTCGTTTTAGGGAATTTTTTCTTGATTCTTAAACCGCCAACTACATCAATATCAAATATTACGTGTTTTCCAGATGCCCAAATTCTTTCTACTTCTGTCTTTAAGGTTCCGTAAAAATTATTGTGATAAACCTCTTCCCATTCTACAAATTCGTCTTTTTTAACCTTATCAATAAAGTCTTCTTTTGTCATAAAATAATAATCTTTCCCATCAATCTCTTCCCTTCTAGGATCTCTTGATGTGGCAGATATTGAAAACCCTAAATTGAGTCTTTCTTGATTTAATAAGTGACGAACAATTGTTGTCTTGCCTGAACCTGAAGGTGCAGAAAACACAAATAATTTTCCTTTAAAATCCGACATTTATAGTACGTTTAATATTTGTTCTTTTATTTTCTCGAGCTCATTTTTCATTTGAATCACTGCTTTCTGCATGGGAGCAAAATTGGCTTTGGATCCTATAGTATTGATTTCTCTACCCATTTCTTGCACAATAAATCCAAGTTTTTTTCCATTAGAATCTTCAGTATCTAACTCCTTTAAGAAATAACTTAAATGATTTGCCAAACGCACTTTTTCTTCATTAATATCTAACTTCTCCAGATAATAAATTAGCTCTTGTTCAAATCTATTTTCGTCTACCTCAACTTTTAAATCAGTAATTGCTTTTTGTAAACGTTCCTTTACATATTCAATCCTATCATCATCGAACGATTTTACTTCATCCAAATACATTTGAATATTTGCTACTCTCAATTTAAAATCATCTTCTAAAGAAGCCGCTTCATCAATCCTATATTGAATAATTTCTTTAATCGCTTCATTAATTTGCTCATTAATTTCATCCCACTCTTTCTCATCCAACTCTTCTCGTTCTGTTTTTAATGCATCTGGCATTTTAACTGCCATTTTTAAAAACTCTATATCATCTGAAGATCCAGTTTGTGCTACATTTCTTAACTGTTGAATATATTGAGCAACAACTCCTTTGTTAACAATTGTAGAAGTTTCGTCAGCAGTCATTTCCACAAAGATTGAAAAATCCACTTTTCCTCTTACCAATTTTGAAGCTAACTGTTTTCTTACGGACAACTCTTTCTCTCTATAATAAGAAGGGATACGAACATTTAAATCTAAGTTTTTACTATTCAAAGATTTCACTTCGATTGTAACTTTTTTATCAGACAGATGTAATACGGTTTTCCCGTAACCAGTCATGGATTGAATCATGGATTATTTTTTATAATAAGGGACAAAGATACATTTTTATTTAGCTGTAGATAAGTGATAAATCAAAGGAAAATGGTGTTCTATTTTTTTGTTTTTCAAAGAAAAGGTTACTTTTACATTTAAAGCTTTCATGTGCAAAATTCACCACATATTTTAGTCATTCGTTTATCTGCTCTGGGAGATGTGGCTATGACTGTTCCCGTAATTAAAGCGCTAGTAAACCAGCATCCTAATTGTAAAATTACAGTGGTTACTAAACCTTTTTTACAACCTCTTTTTGAACAAATTCCAAATGTTTCCTTTTTTGCTGCGCAAATAAAAGGAAAACACAAAGGAGTCTTTGGGTTATTTCGATTGTACAAAGAAATACGCACTCAAAATATTACGCATGTTGCTGATTTACACAATGTACTTCGATCGAGAATCTTAAGGAGCTTTTTTAAACTAAATAGGGTCACTGTAAAAAACATTGACAAAGGTCGGGCTGAGAAAAAAGCGCTAACAAGAGCTAAAAATAAGGTCTTTAAACAATTAAAAACATCCCATCAAAGATATGCTGATGTATTTAAATCACTTGGTTTTGATGTTAATATTGACAATCCTATCGCTATCAAAAAGAAACTTTTCCCCGAAAGTGTCAGGCAATTGATAGGGGGAAAAGAACATCAATGGGTCGGAGTTGCTCCTTTTGCCGCCTTCAAAGGAAAAGTATACCCTCTTCATCTCCTAGAAAAAGTAATTGCAGAACTGTCTAAAAAAGGGTTGAAATTATTCCTTTTGGTGGCGGAAAACAAGAGGTTCAAATTCTTGAAACTTTGGAAGAAAAATATAACAATGTTGTTAGTATTACAGGGAAAACGTCCTTAAAAGAAGAACTAGAATTGATCCATTCCCTAGACCTAATGATTTCAATGGATTCTGGGAATGCGCATCTAGCAGCTATGCAAGGAGTGAAAACCATTACTCTTTGGGGTGTAACACATCCTTTTGCAGGCTTTGCCCCATACAACCAACCTGCAGATTATTGTATGTTACCCGATTTAGAAAAATACCCTAAAGTTCCGTGCTCTATTTATGGTAATAAAATTACGGAAGGTTATGAAGCGGTCATGGAATCTATCCCTTCAGAAAAAATAATACAGAAAGTGTTTACTGTTTTAAACGCATAAAAAAAGAGTCTTAAAAAAAGACTCTTCGGGTGTTTTGGTTGTTTAACTTTTGATTGTTTAAAACAATACCGTCAATGTGTAAATTGATGAAAAAGGTTATTTTTGAACAGCTGAAAGATACAAATTTTATTCAAAATCATCTAAAGAATTCAAAAAATCGCCTCATGATTATTCATCATCTTTTAAAAAACAATTCGATATTAAACACTTTTATTCAGGAGATTAGAGAAACTACTATTCAAAATGACTCTATGCGATTTCGGAGAAACATAGAACGAATCGGAGAGATTTTAGCATACGAACTTAGCAAAAAGCTAACCTATAGTCCGGAAAAAATAACGACGGTTTTGGGTATAAAGGAATCTGAATTACCACAAAAGGATCTCGTAATTTGTTCAATTTTAAGAGCTGGCTTACCACTTCATCAAGGAATTATGAACTACTTTGACGCTGCTGAAAATGCTTTTATCTCCGCTTATAGACATCACCAAAATAATGGTGTTGATTTTGAAATCAAAGTAGACTATTTTGCATCTCCTTCTCTAGATGGAAAAACATTAATCTTGGCAGATCCGATGCTAGCCTCTGGACAATCTTTAGTAAGCGTATATGAAGCAATCAAAAAACATGGAACTCCAAAAAAGATTTATTTAGTTTGCGTTATTGGAGCCGAAGAAGGTGTTGATTTTATCAAAAATCATTTTCCTGAAAATACTGAATTGTGGATTGCAGATATCGACCCAGTTTTAAACGACAAAGGATATATTGTCCCTGGTTTAGGGGATG
>JAESUF010000024.1 GCA_016763215.1 Flavobacteriaceae bacterium | reverse complement strand
AGTACTCATTCTAGCCATTGTGTTTGCTGTTGCTGGAGCTACAACCATAAAATCGGCCCAAAGTCCTAATTCTACATGGTTATTCCATAGTTCATTTTCATCTTCTTTTTCATAAAAAGTAGAATGAACAGGATTCTTAGAAAGGGTTGATAAAGTAAGTGGAGTAATAAAATCTTTAGAGGCAGGGGTCATTACGACCTGAACTTCTGCCCCCGATTTTATAAATAAACGAACCAAACTGGCCGTTTTGTAAGCGGCAATTCCGGCTGTTATGCCAAGTAGAATTTTTTTACCGCTGAGTATAGACATTATTCTGAGTCTGGAGTTCTATAGTATATTTTATTTTCCAACCACTCTTCAACAGCTATTGCAGTAGGTTTTGGTAATTTTTCATAGAACTTAGAAACCTCAATTTGTTCTTTATTTTCAAAAACTTCTTCTAAACTGTCATTGTAAGTAGCAAACTCTTCTAACTTCTCTACCAATTCCTTTTTTAAATCAGAATTAATTTGAGTAGCTCTTTTGGCAATGATGGAGATCGCTTCATAGATATTCTCTGTTGGAGCTTCAATAACATCTTTGTCGTACGTTATCGTAGTAACTGGTGCTTTTGTTTCTTTATAGTTCATATTTAACTCTTTACTAACTGTTTTTGTTCTTCGTGTATGTTTGCCAACATCTTATCAGATTCTTTTGAAAACTTAGATGTAGGAAAATTTCTTTTCAACTTATTATAAGCAGCAATTGCTTCCTTAATACGTTCGTCTTTAACTCTATTTGTACTTACCACAACTAAATCATGATAGGCTTTAAGTCGATAATACAGTGCTTCTTCTTTTAATTCAGTTCCTAGGAAGTCAGATATTAAATTATCGAAAGCAACAATAGCAGATTTATAATTTCTAAAATCCATCACTGCTGTTCTATAATAGTTTTTTCCTATTTCGAAGGCTTTCTTTTCTAACTTAAATCGCAACTCTTTATAATGAATATTCGCTTCTTCTAATCTTGAAGAATTTGGATACTGATTAATAAAGTTCTGATAAGAAACCAATGCCTTATCTGTATCTGTTTGATCTAAACTATATTTTGGCGAAGCCAATTTATAACTATATGCTGAAAGAAATGCTGCTTCTTCTTTTTTAGAACTTCTAGGATAATTCTGTGTAAATCGCTCAAAATAATATCCAGAAAGTGTATAATTCTTTTCATTAAAGTTAGACTGAGCTACCATGAATTGAATTCTTTCCATTTGAGGTTTCCCCCTGTAAGCAGGAGTTACTTTCTCAAAAAGGCGAAGTGCCTTAGAATACTCTTTGGCTTCATACTTCTTTACAGCCATCTTATATTGATCTTGTGTGGTACCTTTGTTTAGTACTTTCTGGTATTCACCACAGGATGCCATTAATAAAATGGTTAAAAAACTTGTTGCTAAAATTTTGATTTTTCGCATTCGGCAAAAATAAGGATTATAAATGGATTATTAAAACGATACTATCGTTTTAATTAGGCTAGCAATTAACCACATAATCTCTTAAAAGCTACCCAAAACGATATTAAATGTTTGTTAATTTGGTTCTGGAGAATTTTGAGCTCCAATCAGCCTTTTCACATCATTATCAAACAAATACAAACCTCCTTTATCGTCACCAATCAAATTAATTTTGTCTAGGATATTTCTAGCCAATGCCTCTTCTTCTATTTGTTCTGAAACATACCATTGTAAGAAATTATGAGTGGCATAATCTTTCTCTTGTAAAGTTACATCAACCAAATCATTGATTGAACTGGAAACCATTACTTCGTGCTCAAATAAATTTTCAAACATTTCTCTAAAAGAACCAAACTCAGTAGGAGGTGCAGATAATTCTGAAACTTTCGCATGTCCACCACGCTCATTAATAAACTTTACTAACTTTAACATGTGTTGGCGTTCTTCATCTGAATGCGCATACATAAAAGTAGCAACTCCTTCAAAACCTAGAGTTTCTGCCCATGATGCCATGGCCAAATATACTTGAGAAGATTCTGCTTCAACAGTTACCTGCGCATTTAAAGCATCTTCAATTTTTTTTGATAACATATTTTCTATTCTAAATTACTTACAAAATTAGCAATTTCTTTTTGAAGTTCGCTAGATGCCTTCATTAAAGGTAATCTCACCTCATCAGAACATATTTCTAATGTTTGTAACATGGATTTAATTCCAGCTGGATTTCCTTCACCAAAAATCAGGTCAATACTGTCCGCAACTTGGTAATGAATTTTATACGCTTCTTCATTTTCTCCATTCAACCCTAATTGAATCATCGATGAGAACTGTTTTGGTAAGCCTCACCAATAACACTAATAACACCCGATCCTCCTGCCAAAACCATCGGCAATGCAACCATATCATCTCCTGAGATTACTAAAAAACCGTCAGGCTTATTTTGTATAATGTTCATTGCCTGCACAATATCTCCTGCCGCTTCTTTTACTGCGATAATGTTTTCGAAATCATTTGCCAATCGAATAATTGTTTCTGGAGTCATATTAGAAGACGTTCTTCCAGGAACATTGTATAAAATAATTGGTTTCTTTGTTACTGCTGCTATAGCAGAAAAATGCTGATAGATTCCTTCTTGAGTCGGCTTATTATAATATGGAGATACCGATAATATCGCATCAAAACTTGACAAATCTGTTGTTTTAATTTCCTCTACTACTCCCGCTGTATTATTACCTCCTATACCTAAAACTAAAGGCAAACGCCCCTTATTTACTTCAATAATTTTAGTTTTAACAGCTTCTTTTTCTTCGTTTGTTAATGTCGCGGGCTCTCCTGTAGTTCCTAAAACAACCAAATAATTGATTCCATTATCTATTTGATAATTCACCAGTTTTTCCAATCCTAAAAAATCAACGGACTTATCGGTATGAAATGGGGTTACCAAAGCGACTCCTGTTCCTACAAACTTCTGCATAAATAATGTATTAGTATTTTGTAAAAGTACTCTTTTCAATAGAGTTCT
>JAESUF010000295.1 GCA_016763215.1 Flavobacteriaceae bacterium | reverse complement strand
ATTATTGAGTTACTGCAAATTTTCCTGCTTCAACAGATGGGAAATCCACTTCTGTGTCTGCAATGTGATTTACATAGTTTGTTAGTGTATTTGCTACAACGTTTAATACGATTTCTAAGATGTCTCCATCATTGTATCCTGCATCTTTCACCGCTTGAATTAATTCTGAAGAAACTTGCCCTCTATTTCTAGTAACTGCCTGTGCAAATTGTAATGCTGTTTGCTCTTTTGCATTCGCAGCAAGACCTTGTCTGCTTTTTTCAGTTTGTTCTTCAGTCAATCCGTTCATTTTTCCAATAGCGGTGTGTGCAGATAAGCAGTAGTTACACGAATTTTCTTCTGCGATTGCTAATGCCAATTGCTCTCTAAACTTGTTACTGAAGTTTCCACTACCTGTTAATTCTCCTAAGCTTAAATAGCTCTGCAATGTTGCAGGAGAGTTCCCAAAAACTTTAATTAGGTTTGGAATAAACCCTAGTTTGTTTTGAACTGCATTAAACAATTCTTTTGATTTCCCTGTGGTGGTTTCTGGGTTCAATGTTTCAATTCTAGTACTCATAATATTCTATGTTATATTTTTAATAATTTATTTAGTTTTCGCATTCATTCCTTGAATGACTTCGGCTCTGTCGTATTCTTGATAGCCCCAACAGTTTGGACATTGTATGTTTGATTTTGAAATCATCTTTTTTGTTTTTTAATTTTTGAAATGCTTTTAAAAAGCCTCTCGTTGTATTCTGGTACAAAGATGCGATGAGAAGTATCCATTAAAAATGGACAAAAGTTCCTAGTGCTTGGACAAACTAGTTTTTATCCCCAAATTAGGCGTTGAAAATTGGTGAAGAGAGGTAAAAGAGCAAAAAAAAGTCTCTTTGTGTTGAATATAATAGCCTTCGCTATTGTTGAAAATTGAAGAGTAATTATTTACTTTATTTTGAAGGTATTTTAACTCGAAATAGGTTTTCTAATTTCTTTTTGGGGCAAATTCTTTTTTGAAGCGCAATGGAGATTTTCCGATGGTTTTTGTGAAAAACCTTGTAAAATATGCTGGATCATTAAACCCTAAATCAAAAGCAATTTCTTTTACAGAGCTAAAGGTGTAAATTAATTTACGTTTTGCCTCTAACAAAATTCTCTTTTTAATGAAATCACTTGGCGTTTGTGTTCCTATTTTCTGAAAATGCTTTGTCAACGATTTTGGCGAGAGCCCTAAACGTTCTGCATACTCGGTTACAGCATGAAGTTTGGTAAAGTTAAACTCAACCAGTGTACTAAAGTCTTTAAAGAGTTTGCTCTCTATATCATCTTTAATTACATGTCCCTCTTTTTTTACGCGAACAGAAAAAATAATAAACTGCTTTAAATAAGCTTGCAACATATCGTATTGAGCTGTGCTTTCGTTTTTAAGTTCTTCTATTAAGTTCTCTAAAATGAAATCAAGTTTTTTACTATCGCTTTCACAAGGCATTACAAAAGGTGTTTCGTAGACGTTATTAAAAAGTACTCCATTGCAAGCCACTTCTTTATCATGTGTTTGAATACAATAAAAATCTCTTACAAAAGACAGTCGATACGCTTCTTTAATTTTCTCTGAGTCGACAGAGAACACTTGTCCTGGTGATAAGAAAAACAAAACGCTTCCATCAAAAGAGTATTCTTTAAAATCTATATGGTACGTTCCTTTTCCTTCTTTAATCCAAAAGATATTATAAGAATCTATCTGTTCGGGGTGATTGACAACACAGGCTTTTTCGAAATCGACAACACTCAAAGAAAAGATGTCTTTGTATTCATATGTAAGAATGTCTTGTATTGCCATAAAACTTGTTTTACACTTGGTCGAAAAAAGCTTGTTTGTTTACAGCTTAGGCTGTTATGACAACGATTTTAAAAAACCAACTGTAGTATTATTGAAATCTTCTGGTTTTTCAACATTCACAACATGTCCACAATCTTTTACAATATACAAGGTAGACATTACGTGGCTTTCGACAACTCTTTTTATAGAAGGTAAAAACAAATGGTCCTGCTCTCCCATTACATATAATGTAGGAATCGGAATATCTTTAGACCTAAAAAAACGCAACAAAGGATTAATTTCTGCAGTTAGTTTGAACCATCGAATAAATTCTTTTTGATATAATTTTTTTGCTTCGTTTACAAAAAGAATTCGAGATTCTTTATGGTTCTTTTTAGGCATTATTATAAATGCGAAAAGCTTGTACAAATACATGTAAGGGACCACCGACTTAAAGATATTTCCGACTTTAATTAAGACTTGTGATCGAAAATTCAACTTCAAAATGGCACCACCCATCACCATACTCTCTACCAAATCTGGCCTTTTCTCTGCTAAATTTCGTATTAAAATTGTTCCTAAAGAAATCCCTATAAAATGGGATTTTTTGATTTTTAAATGATCTAAAACTTCAACAATATCTTCTGTAATAGCATCAAAAGTATATTTGCTATTAAATGTGTCCTTTAATGTAGGTTTGCTATTTCCGTGACCTCTTAAATCCAATACTAAAACATTGAATTCAGCTTTAAATGCTCTAATTTGACGAAACCAAATAGAACTACTTCCTCCGGCTCCATGAACAAAACTTACCCATCTAGTAGTTGTTTTGTTTTCGTAAATGTAATGGTTTAACATGCAAAAATATGAGTCGCAAATATACTCTAATTAATTAGGCCTTTGCTTGGGAGTAAAAATCAAAACTCCTTATCCATGTGCTCTTGAAATTTATGATTTAGCACATTGTATAATTGACTTGGGTTAATTTTTAACAACGTAGTGTGCAATTGTATTGGCGAGTCAAATCGATTGTAATCTTCCAATGCTCTTTTTCTCTTTAAAGACCTTTTTTTATACTTATTGATATAATCTTCAGGGTTCTTTAATATCAATTTAATTGATTTAAGATTAAACATTCTTGACCTAACCTCTATGTTTTGAATATCAGACCAAGGAATAAAACCAAAAGAAATAACTGATGAGTGATCTGTAACACCATTTTCATTTATGGTCAACCCGAACTTCTTGTTGAAAACTTTAATTATTAATTTAAGTGTAAAAAAGAAAATTAATAAGCTTGCAAAGCCAAAAACTCCTACAGATATCCAATTTGAATTAGTAAAGTTCTCTATATCATTAGGTATAGGGTATATGTTCCACACATAATATATGATCAAAACTACATACAAGCTTGTTAAACCTAAGAATTTCATGAGACTAAAACCTACTCTAACTAGCTTCTTTTCTTCTAATTGTCTTTTTAAGACATGTTTGTTTCTTTGCGTAAAACCAGCATAGAACGGAAAAGAGAATCCTAAAAAACCACCAATAATTAGTACACTAAGTATTGGGAAGTCTATAAAAAGAAAAGAAAGAGTAATACATATAGTGACTAATATTGGAATAATGAATACGTATTTTTCCTTAGGTTCTTGAAACCAGTTCGTTTTAAAATTATCTTGCTTCTCTTTAATCGAAATTTCTTTAAAATCCTGATATTGAATTTTACTAAAATCGTAGTCAAGTACACTCAATATGGCTTTCAATGTATAAGTTACAGTATCACACTTTCGAAAATTTGACAAATGGAGGCTGGACTACGTCGCTGGGGGCGAAATGAGAGCCTCATTTTTGCTTTT
>JAESUF010000294.1 GCA_016763215.1 Flavobacteriaceae bacterium | reverse complement strand
GACGCCGGTAAATTACTATTTAATCTATAATCTGCCGTGAGTTTTAAAGAAAATAATTTTTGCCCTCCGCTAATTTGATCATTGTCTGAATTTACAGACCGGATTAAGGTTAAGTTATTTCTCATAGAAATGTCGGCCCTTACATTTATGTCTCCTTTTAAGGTCTGTTTTTTTCCTGTAAAAGACGTTTTTACTTTCACATCTTTAAACACATATCCAAAACCAAGTACGTATTCTGTTCCTTTAATATCTGTAAGCGTTGTATTGTTAAAATTCATTGTGAGCGTTCTGTCTCTATTAACCTCTCCTTTAAAAGAAAATGAGTTTTTCATCTTCATATCTACCCGAATTAAAGGATTAAATTCATCAATCAAACTAACAGAAGACACTAGTAATTCTGAATTATAATTGTTGTTTATAGGGTTAATATTTCCAGTTCCAAAAGGATCATTCACATCATATTGAAGGTTATTTGTAAAGTTAGAAACGGTATATGAAGACCTGTAACCATGGCTTAAACTAAAACTACTAAAGTTCTTTTTAAACCACTTGTATTTCATAAATCCTGTATATCGAAGGTTCCAGTTAGGAATAGGAATGTCTCTAAACAATCCTAATTTAACCTTGTTTGGATCTTTTCCTGAATAAGCCGATAAGAATGCAGAAAGTAATACATCTTGACTATCGGCATTAAACCCGATGACTGTGCCGTCTGGATTTAAATTACCAGGATTCGTAATGTCAATACCTGCTTGAGTTCCTAATCGCCTAGAAACAGTTACTCTATTACTTCTCAATTGCTGAAATAGCTCATCTCCATTTTTAAAAGACGTTGAGAACATGGAATAACTCGTACTAAAATTCCCTGTGATAAATGCCGGAATATCAGGGTTGATAATTCCGTTTGTATTATTTAGATCGATAAGATCTGGAATAATATCTAACTGTTGAGAAATATTCCTTGTGTTAATTCTATTCCCGGTGATTTCTATGCTTAAATCTTTCAATGGCTTTAACGAAAAGTTATAATCTAAGGTATTGTAATGAGTTCTACTATATGTTTTATCGTAGTAATCTCCTCCTATCGCTCTTGGTGCTACCAACCATCCATTTGTTAAAGCTCTATTTCTTATGTCTACCTGACTTCCAAAAACGAACCCAAGGGAAGGTGCTAATCCACCACTATAGTTATCTCTTCCTAAAAAACCTACTTCTGGAGCATAACCAGGTAATAACTGACCATTGGTTTCTGTGTAGCTAATTTTTCCAGTTTTCACAGAAGTAATTACATCATAAAATCCTTTGAGTATCTTTTGCCCTAATGGCTTTTTATTCTTTTTAGAAGCTCCTGGCACTTTAGGAGTTCCTGGCCCTCCAAGAGGTCCAGATGTCCTTGTATTCCCTTTCTTTACAAACAACCGCTCAAATTTGGTGTCTCTATACAAGCGAGCAAAATTCAATGTTCCTGTAACATTATGCTTGTTTGCATTTTGTATTAAATTACCAACCTTTTGTACAATCTCTAGATCCTGTGATGATGCCTGCCAATCAAAATCTGCTGTGTATCCATAATCCACTGCTAAAAACTTTAAATAAGGAAGTTTATTTAATGGAAGTTTATAAGTTGCATTAAGCGTTTGGTGGTACTGATTGGGTCTGCCAATATTAAAAAAGTTATCGAAAATCTCTAATTCTTCTCCTCCTCCAAACGAATCATAGATGAATCCGTTGGTTGCATTGAAATTAACTGAGAGTGACTTGGTAAAGTCAAAACCAACTGAATAATCCCAATCAAATAAAAATCTACGCTGAGTCAGTGTAGGTTGGGCACTAAATCCTGCAACTAAATTTCTAGAACGTTGTTCATTAAAATCTCTGTTAATCCTTGAATTAATAGCTAAAGTTTTAGGAATAGGGTTGAAATTGAAATCTCTAATTAACTGTAAATATTTGCTTTTTAACAGCTTGCTTTTTTTGAAAGGCTCAAAGAATTTGGGCTTAAAATTAAATGCATAGGATGCAGAAGCCGTCACACTTTGCCTAATAGCCTTTTCTATATTATAATCTCTATGTGTTTCTTCATTAAACGCATAAGAAACGGATAGATTCTCTACATCATAAAACTTCGGTTTCTTAGAGGATTCTGGATTTCTATTCTTTTTAACATTGATAAAACTAATACTTTTTCGTTTTGTATAGTCTCTAGAAAACGCACTATTAGGATTTACTTCCCTTGCTTCTTCTAAAGTTACATCTTGGTATTGAGGATCAAATTTTGGATCTATAAATTGTTCTCCAATACTATAGCTCATCGGCAATTGAATTCCCCATTTCTTGGGCAACATTTTCCCTAAATAGATACTTGTAGAAATATCATATTGTTTTGTTTCATCTAATGAACGTTGGCTTACTCTATCTTCAATATTTCCAAAGCCTACCGTTTGCATTCTTCCTGTTAAAGAAACATTGGCAATATCTGCAAAGTTTGCATCAGCACTAACTACAGCTGCCCACCCTCCTTTGTTATCTAATCCTGCAGAACGCAGTTCATTAAACCAAATTTCTGCACTTTTATCAACTGGAGCATTATTTCTAATTCCCAACATAATGGTTCTCACTGCTGCTAATGTTGGATTCCCTTTTACTCGAATCGCCAATTTTGTGGGGTCTATGTCTGCAGATAGCGGATACAATTCATTGACGGCAAAGGTCATTGGATTTGCAATATTTGCAACATCTCTCGCTAATTTTGTTTTCCCAAGTTCCTCAAGCATTGCTTCTAAATTGTTTGCCTCGGGCCAAACATCTAAAGGTGCTAAACTCCCATCTGGAGATAACTTTAAAGGCAATTCTAATTGATAAAAATTATCATTTAGATCCGTTCCTAATCGAATAATTGCCGTTAGTTCATCATCACTTACACCATTAATCATTATAGGTTCTGCATGCAAAAACATTTTTAATTGCTTATATCTACGCAAATCAACACTAATGTTCTTATAAATCGCTCTAATTTTGTTTTGAGACAAGTTTGTTACTTTAATAGAAACAGATTGTTCATTCTGTTGTTGTACTGTAGTACTTCCTTGCAATCGTTCTCTAACAATCCCTGGAGGCAATACATATCTTCCTTCGTTTTGTTCTATGTTTACTACACCTACTTCAAAATCATTTAATTCCTGTTGTGTTAATTCTTGGTCTGGAGTCACGGTTGGATCCAACGTTCTCGTATAACGTCTCCAATCACCACGGACCAAATCTAGTTCTCCAAAACGTAAAACAACGGGCATCTTAAATTTTGTAACAAACATTCTAATAAACCGAATACTATTAAAATCTGATATGTTGTTAATCGGGGTTCCCGAACGAACAGGAATTCTAAACTGATACCATCTTGCTGTTTGGGTTACACCATTGTTTAAAGTAACCTGCGTATCTTTTTGATCTACAATAAAATTTTGACCGACCACCAAATCACTCTTATTAAGAGAAACCTTGTATTCAAAGTAACTCTCAACCGTATTCATTGTTTGATCTCTGTTAATATCTTCAACATCTGGATATGTTGTTGAAGATGTAGGAAATGGTTCTGTTGATTGATTTAATGTTGGCGAATTCCCTTGTGTGTTATTGAATAATTTATATCTAGTAATGATAGAAGCATCTATTGCATCTAACTCACTTCCTCTATAATATTGATAATTATCTGATGCCGGATCGAGCAAACTTGCAAAAGCAGGAAACATCAACCGTTCCTCATCATCTGTTAATCCATCTAATCCTATATCCTGATTTATTCTTGAAGCTCCATCTTCATCGAAAGCATATAAAATAGAAGGATTCGTAGGAGCTTTTCCCCAAATTGTTTGTATCGTATTAACGGAAGTACCGTCTGTTGGCAAACCATTCTCATACATTTTACGGTTGTCCTTTAATATATCTTCAGAAATATTCCCTAAATTAAAATACAATTCTCCTACTTGATTTTGCGGGTCTTGTGGATTCATTCCCGTAGGTAAACCTTCAGCATTTGTAATAGAATAGTTCTCATAAGGATCTTGAACCCAAAACTGGATGTACTCTACGTTTGCTTGCTCAAAATTATTGGTTGTTAACGGGCGCATAATTCCAGCCCAACGTGTATCTGGATTGTTAAATGTTCCATCAGCACTTACATTATCAGTATCAAAATTATAAGGGCCTCTTTCACTAGGGAAATAGGCTAAATCTAATGTTCTTAGCAATGTTTGCTGAGTGATGTCTAATTCTTGATTCGGGAATAATTCATTGAAATTAATTTGTCTTGTTTCTGCTCTAGACAATGCATCTGCATCTATATTTCCTGGAGTATTTCCTGCTCCATAAAAAATAGGATCTATCGTATACCAAGCTAATCGAGATCTTAAATCATTGTAGGTTATATCACTTGCCAATCCATTTAAATTAGCACCTGATCGTTGAGGCGTACTTGCTGTATACCATTGTAAAGGCGTTAGCAAACTTATAGGTATTTGCGAAGCTTCAAAATCATCTATATAAGCAATGGCAGAACCAGCAACATCAATTCCATTTGGTGACCCTGGAATTAAATAAGCCATATCTGCTCTTACAGATAAATTAGACGGCACATCTGTATCTACAAAAGGTAATTTATTTACCAATTTTGTAAAGAATGGTACTTCTGTAGAATAATCTAGATTGAACCCCAACATTGTATTGTTAATTGGTTCGGCTCCAAAATTTACTTTAGGTGTTAAAGGCCTTTCATTAACATTTAAAATTGTTGCTCCAACGATAAAATTTTCATTAAAACTATGTTCAACATCAACTCCCATAAAGGTTTTCCGTTGCTGATTAAAAAAGGAATTGTTCTCTGTTGCTACTTGAATTGGAATTCCTGATGATTGTAATCCTAGATCAATTATTTGTACAAGTCCAGCCTCATAATTCACCACATAATCAATCCCTTCAACCAACTGTCTACCTCCAGCAGTAACTGTAACAGAACCTCTTGGAACATTATATGCGTTTAAAGGAATTCCGCCACTCTTTTCTGATTTGAAATACCCTTTCAGTAGGAATTTATCTTTATTTTGGTTGTTGTTCTTTACATTAATTTTGGTGTCTAAATACAACTCATTGAACACATATTGGTCAATGTCTGCTTGTACTGTTAAAGAAGCTTCTAACCCATTACCAAAAGGCTGTGCATTGGGG
>JAESUF010000293.1 GCA_016763215.1 Flavobacteriaceae bacterium | reverse complement strand
TTATCACATTGTTTTAATTCGACAGCCGCCATAATAGTAGGTAAAGGGCGTACGATAATATCAAAACTTGTTCTATCTGTAAAACACAGTGTTGTATTGTTTGTTACACGGACATAAATAGTTTGACCATTCTGAATTGTGTTCGTATACGGATTGGCTAATGGGCTAGCACCAGAAGTTGCATCAGCAGCCGATTCATGATAAGTCACTGTAAAATCAGCAGGATTTTGAGTTCCTAAAATTGTACTTGTCTGACTATCTAGGTCAAAGGATTGTACAAAACCATTCGTGTCATCTCCATCAGTATCGTCATCACAGAGTTCTATTGTAGGAACAGCTTGAGCTGTAGGAACAGGATCTACTGTTAATGTAATGTGAGTTCCAACATACAAACACGTAGCATTTGCAGGATTCTCTACCCTGGTATAAATTTGTTGTGAATTAGGAGATCCAATGTTTCTGTAATTACTAGGATCTGCAATAGGATTTACTGGAGTATTTGCATCCGCTAAAGATGTATAATAGGTAATATTCAATGTCTGACTCACAGGGAATAATCCAGTAATATCAGCTGTAGTAGTACTAAAGTCGAAAGCACTGATCCCATCTGTATCATCATTGTTCGCATTATCAACTCCGTTTATATCCAAATAATCATCACATTCACTGAATGTTCTTTGGAAGGTGGTTGGAATGACGGTATTTGTTACAAGTAATGTGATTTGTGAAACTCTAAAACAACCGTTTACTGTAAAGGTTCTTACCCAAACAGCATCATTTGTATTGGTTGTGTTGGTGTAGTTGGTTGGATTTAAAATTTCGTTTGTATTATTTTCAGCATCTGTTTGCGTTGGATAATAGCGAAAGGTTTCATTTGCAAAATCTGTTGATATTGCAGGATTCGCCAAAGTAAGATTGAAACTGTCAAGTCCATCTTGATCTGTATCACACAGACTTAAAGGAACAACAGTTGTAATTACAGGTAAAGGGTTGACAACTAAATTGAATAAAGCACCTGTAGATACTGTTACGCAATTTGTAGTATTATTTTCAACTCGAACAAAAACACCTTGTGTGTTTGCAGTAACATTCGTGTAAGGATTAACCTTGTCGATTGGATCTAAATTATTGTCGGCGTCATTTTGTGATACATGGTAACTTACTGTGTAGTCTGCAGGAACTAAAGCTCCTAATACTTCTGTGTCTTTAGTTGATAATAAAAAACCATTGATAAATCCATTGGTATCGTCTCCGTCTACATCATCATCACAAAACTCATAATCTGCTGGATTTTGAAGTGCTGGCAAAGCATCCACTCTAATTTGAAAATTGGTTGTACTTCCAGGGCATGCTCCAGGAGAAGCTGTATTTAAAACTCGCGCATAAATAGTTTCGGAAGTAAAAGCTGTTGCATTGGTATAGGGGTTGGATAATGGGTTGGTATTGCTATCAGCATTTCCTTGACTTATATAAAAAGCAACTTCAAATATTGCTGGGTCCTGACCGTTTAAAATATCAGAAGCAAAAAGGGCTTGTAGGTCAAAACTAAATAAACCATCATTCGTACCATCTGTATCACAAACAGCGATATCTGCTGGTTGAGTGGCTGTAGGTTGTGGATGAAAAGTAATCATTACTTCATCATCACCAACATCACCACCAGCATCAGTTACTTCTACTTTATAGATACCAGAGAGGTCATTATCAATCACTAATGTAGGGTCGGTCTCACCAACCAATTCATTAAACCCTGCTCCTGTATCTACAAACCATTTATATCCTGTTGCAGTTCCTGTGGAAGGAGTTCCATCTAATATGACTGTTGTTCCTTCACAGATATCTTGATCAGCACCCAGTTCACCAGCGATGATAGAACAATCTGTATTCCCAGATCCAATACCTCCTGGGTTATTTTCATTCATTCTAATGAATCCAGCAGCACCGTCAAAATTGGTAATTAGTATTAAGTAGTATTGATCTGCTAAGGCACCATTAATATTTAGTGTTTCAACTGCATCTGGAGAATAACTACAATCCACTGTATTAGCAACGCTTAAAAAAGAATAATTTCCAGCTTGTATTGCTTGAACCTGTAATAGAGAAAAAGGTCCCCAAGCAATAAAATCAACATCTAAAGGGGCTCCTGTAAAGTCGTTGGCTGTATTTTGTTCTATCTGTAAGGATAGATTTCCAGGTTGGTCAATTTTAATAAAAAACCATGAGGGGTTTGGTTGGGTGCTTAAGCATCCATAGTCCGGACCCACTTCAGCAGTACTTCCTCCAGTAGTGTTTTCAAATAAAACTCCCGTATCTGAACAGAATGGAGCTGCGTCAGCTACTAGAATGTTTTGACTGTTAATGGTAAGGAAAGAAAAAGTTAGAAGGGTGAATAGGAGTAGCTTTTTCATGATTTTTTATACTTTTTATATTCTTCTAAAACAATTTTTATTTTTTTATAGATAGCAAACTGTTCTGCTGTTAGAATTCTATAAACTTCTAAATCGTGTAATTTTACTTTTTTATTGAATTCTCTTGAAGTTACTTTTTCTGAGAGTAATTTTTTAATTTCGGGATTGTATGTTTTTAGGACCCTCTTAAAAGCTTTGGATTGCTTTTTATCTAATTGCAGCGCTACTTCATATTTTTTATGAATCGAATTGATATATTTCTTTGTATCAAACTTTTGCGCTTGTAGGGTTAGGCTAAAGAATAATAGAAAGATTAGGGATGCTATAAATCTATTTTTCATTTGTTATTTTTAATTGGTTGGCTAAGGTAAAAAAAAAGCGTAACACTATGTTAACGATTTGTTAAGGGATTTATGATGTAAGTAAAATAAAAAAAGAACACCTAATTAAAAGTGTTCCTTTTTTATTTTAGAATTATCTTAAAGTTGTAAAAAATAATTTATCTGATAGATTTTCTATCTTCTCAATAGCGACATATTTCCTTTTCTTTCTCTCTGTACACCATTTCTGTCGATTAGGTTTATGCTAAACCAGTAATCATCAGAAGGGAGTACCTTTCCATTGAAAGTACCATTCCACCCAGGGTTGTCGATATCAATTTTTGAAATGATTTTTCCAAATCGGTTAAAAATATAAATCTGAGAAGTAGGGAAGAAGATCGAATTCGCACCTTTTACTGCCCATGTATCATTGATACCATCATTGTTAGGCGTAAAGAATTTAGGGAAGGTCACTACAGATACTAAAAGAGAAGCCGTTCCACATCCATTTTTATCTCTCACTAGGATGATATAGAATCCACCGTCTAAGTTTTCAAAGAGAGGAGCATCCTGATAACTACGAATGAAGACATTGTTTTCATCGGTTAAGGCA
>JAESUF010000292.1 GCA_016763215.1 Flavobacteriaceae bacterium | reverse complement strand
ATTTATTAAAAGATAAAAAACTCAACGTTGAAGAAAGTCAAGAAAATTTACTTGTAGCTTTCGTTGGATGGGATCATCAGATTTTCCAAAGAATACAGAAATGGAATTCTGTTAGAAGTTTGGTAATTTTCAGCGTAGTTTTAAACCTATCTTAATTAGATTTTAATGTTAGATAGCTATATTTCCCTTCTATTTTTACGGCGTTATCTTTTGTTTTAAAAGTAAAGGTTCTATTTAGAGTGAATGATTTTTTACCCTTTTTTTAATAGGTCATATTTTTTACCATTAGAATCATATACCATCGCAATATCCATTTTATTCTTAAAGGTAGTTGCATTTATCGTTGCATCCGAATGTTTCAAATCCATTTTAAAATTTTGGAGCATTGAATCAAAACTTGAAATAAGAATATCTCCGAAAGATAAATCAATAGTAACATCACTTAAAACTTTACCTATAGTCAGTTTTCCTGAGCTTGATGTAATATTTGAGTTGGTAACCGATGCCACTTTGGCATCGGTTACATTATTTAAAAACAACGTACTAGAATTTAATGTGTTTATGTTAACTGGAGAATACTCAATTTTTAAATTTCCTCCGTTCAAACCATTGGCATTAAAAGTTCCATAAGATACTTTCCCTGAGGCTTTCGTTTTTGGCAACTTCACTTTACAATGTCTTGTATTCAAGTTAAACGTAGCTCCTTTTGGCACCTTAATTGTGATTTTCTTTTTGATCTTCACTTTCTTATTATTGATTGTAAATTCATTAGAATCTGTATCAAAAATAAAACTGTTATTAAAGCTACTATTAATTTCTTTTCTCACTTTTGCCAGTTCTTTATTTATTTTTTTCATATCAATCTCTCTGATTGACTCGCTGGCTTTTTCTAGAGATTCTCTAATGATTTTACTCATATCCATCCCTTTAATTTCTTTTCTTGCTTTTGCCAATTCCTTCTTCATTTTCTCTTTAGAAGTTTTCATTTCTTTTTTAAACTTCTTATACTCTTTCGATTTTTTAAATTTCTCCCAATCTTTTTTTGATTTGATCGTTATTTCTCTGGCATCACTCTTCCATTGGAATAAATATTCTTTTCCATCTTCAAAATATTCATCAAAGTCGAATTCTAAATCCCCTAAGCCCATGAAAAGAGTATCGAAGTCGAAGTCAAAATCAGGCATTGTAAAATTAATTTCAGGCATTTCGAAATCAGGAATTTCTGGAATTACTATGTTTGGCATCACGAAATCATTATTAAAAATAACAAAATCATTGTCACTAAATCGGAAAGAATTGTTTCCTCTTGAGGTAATTTTCACTTTACTACTATTCCCTAAAGCTTCAAACTTATAGTTCTTTAAGTACTTTTCAGCTTCCTTTTTGGTCAACCCTTCTATTTCTATAGAAGCCACTACTGAAACAACATTCTTATTCCAAGTGGTTACGTCGATTTCAGCATTGGTTGCATTTATTTCTACTGTAACGTCTTTGTTTACTTTAAAACTCTCTTTAAAGTTCTTACTCTGCTTTTGTGCAACAACAACTACGGATGCAGCCAACAAAAAAACAGTGGTGATATTTTTAAGTGTTTTGAATTTCATTTTGTTTTGAGTTTAATTCTTTTAAATCTTTCAATTGCTTTTTAAACGTTTTAACAGCTGTAGTCGCAATTGTAAATTACTTATTAATGCATCGATGGTTCCATCATTAACCCCTTTTGTATTGAGCTCTAAGGTTAATGTTTTATAGTCTGTAGTTAGCTCTTTTATCTTATTGAGATAACTATCTAAAATTTCTTGATTCTGTTCTGTTAATTCCAATTTACTTAACTCGAGATTAATACTATTTGTATAGTATCGTTCTATCGTATTTAATTCAGGTGAAATAGAACCTAAGCTTATTTTCTGATCTGATTTCTGAATCTCTGTTGGAATAACTTCAACATTTTTTTCAGGGTAAAACTGAATGGCAATACTAACTAATAAGGCAATAGATGCTGCAATAGATAGCCATTTATACGTTTGACGTTTTGGTTTTTCTCGATGCAATTCTTTCCTTAATTTATCTTCAAATCTAGTTGCATGATTCACAGATAAGTTTCCTTTCTCTTCTGGGTAATTCTCCAACATTTCTCTAATATCCTTCGGCATAATGTATCGATTTTAAGTTTTCTTGTAATTTCTTTTTTCCTCGCAATAAATGCGTTCTCGATGTCACTTCTGTGATTCCTAAAATTTGAGAAATCTCTTGATGATCATACCCTTCTAATAAATACAATGAGAGTACTACTCTGTATTTTTCTTTTAATTCTTTGATACAATTCACAATATGTTGCATGGTTGTTGTATCGGAAACCTGCCAATCATCATCATCCAAAACTTGGTGTGTTTCATTATTGATAGAAACAAGCTCTAGTTTTTTCTTTTTCAGTTCATCTATACTCTGGTTGATTACTATTCGTTTTAACCAAGCGCCAAAGCTTACCTCACCTTTATAGGAGTCCATTTTCTTAAATGCTTTTATAAAAGCATCTTGCATTACATCTTCAGCTGCGAAATCGTCCTTCATATAGCGTTTCGCTACTAAAAACATTCCTTTACAATACAAATTGTAAAGTTCCATTTGCGCCTTAGAATCATTCTTTTTACATTGTTGAATGATACTATAATGTATTTGTTTTGTCTGACTCATTAATTGATTAGTTACCCTATAGACGACAGCTTTTTATTCCTGTTGCATTTTCCTCACAATTTATTTCTAAATTTACAGTAATATTTTTGTCATTCAATATATGGCCCGTAAACAATCTTCCTCACTACATGAAAAAGATGGAGCTTGTCAGCCTGAAACGACCAGTGAAAGTTCTGCAAAAAAAATTCAAGCGAACAGAAACAAACAACCAACTGTAAAAGAATACGTTACAGGTGTTTTAAATGGTGACATTACTTTTTTAAGTAGAGCCATTACATTGGTAGAAAGTACCAATAGCAGACATCAACAGAAGGCAAATGAGATATTAGAACAATGTTTACCCTATGCGAACAAATCTGTAAGAATTGGAATTACTGGTGTTCCTGGAGTTGGTAAGAGTACTTTTATTGAAGCTTTTGGTAAACAATTAACTGGTCAAGGGAAAAAAGTAGCAGTATTGGCAGTAGATCCTAGCAGTTCAATAAATAAAGGAAGTATTTTAGGTGATAAAACTCGGATGGAACAGCTTGTAACTGATCCTAATGCTTTTATTAGACCTTCTCCATCGGGTAGTTCTTTGGGGGGTGTTGCACAAAAACAAGAGAAAGTATTATCCTTTGCGAAGCTGCTGGTTTTGATACAATTGTAATTGAAACTGTTGGCGTTGGGCAAAGTGAAACCATGGTACATTCTATGGTCGATTTCTTTTTATTGCTAAAAATAGCCGGCGCTGGTGATGAATTACAAGGAATTAAAAGAGGAATTATAGAAATGGCAGATGCTATTGTGATTAATAAATCTGATGGTGACAATATAAAAAATGCAAAAATTGCAAAAGTTGAATTTAACAGAGCTTTACACCTCTATCCGCCCAAAGAAAATGGCTGGCAACCTAGAGTATTTACTGCAAGCGCATTAAATGATAGTGGAATTGACGAAATCCTTAAGATGATTGAACGTTATATTTCTTTAGCTAAACAACATGATTTCTTTAATTCAAAAAGGAGTCAGCAAAATACATTTTGGCTAGAGTCTACAATTCAGCAGCATCTTTACGACTCGTTTTTCAAGAATAAAGTAATTGCCAAAGAATTAGCAAAGGAAATAGAACAGTTACAAAACGGGACAACCACTCCGTTTGTTTCTGCTAAAAAATTATTGAATAGTTACACGAATAAAAAAGGCTAATTTTTAAGCTACTTCTTAGAAAATCGATCCGTGATTTTCAATTTCTTTTGAATTCTATAAAATACATATCCAAAGAAAATTCCTGCTAAATACCCAGAAAGCACATCGCCAGGATAATGAACTCCTAAATAAATTCGACTATATCCAAAAAGTAATGGAAAACCTATTAAAAGGAAAATATATTTGTAGTGTTTCCGTAACAACAGAATAATAAATACTGTGAAAGTGGTAGATAATGAAGCATGACCAGAGTAAAAACTATAGCCACGGGGTCTGTATTCAAACAAACGCAACTGATCTCTTAAATCTTCTGTATTACAAGGGCGTAATCGTTCTACAGTGTTTTTAATCAAATTAGTAAACTGATCAGAAAAAGCAACAAGTACAACTAAAAACAGTACCGTTACCAAACCATTTTTCCAACCAAACTTCCAAAACAGTAAAAATAAAATAAAAGCGAACAACGGCGACCAGTGAAGTTGATTGGTCAATGCCAACCAAAACCCGTCCCATTGTTCGCTTCCTAAATTATTTAGGTAAATGAGAATTTCTCTATCTATCTGTAGAACACTATCTATCAATTACTTCCCTACTTTAACAAGTTCTAAATCAAAAACAAGATCTGCCTTTGGGGGCATTCTTCCACCCTTTTCTCCATAAGCTAGATAATAAGGGATAAACAATCTCTTTTTCCCTCCTTCTCTCATTTGTAAAATTGCTTCAGTTACACCTGCAATCATTGGCGATTTATCCATTACAAAAGCGTAAGGATTAGAAGCTTCTTTAGTTTGTATAAGTGTTCCATCTGCTAAATACACAGAATAAGCAATTGAAACTGTAGCTGATCTGCTAAACTTTTTTCCTTTTCCTTTCTTATATATAATTACTTTAAGACCTGAATTTGTTTTTTTTGCTTTAGCAACATCCATTTTTGCTTCAAATACTCCTTTTTTCTCTATAAACTTATCATATCTAGCTTTTTCAGCTCCTTGAATTTTTGCAATTCTTGCTTTCTCAATTTCTGGACCTCTAGCAATCTCCGTTTCAAAAACTTTTACTGCATCAAACTCTTTCGCTTTCGCTCCTTTTCTAATAATGGTCACTTTTTTAATCACATCAAGTTTTACAATAGAATCTAAAACTTCTAAACCCTGCACCACCTTTCCGAATACAGAATGACAGCTAGTTCTAGGTTTTGAACAGTCTTTTAAATCACCCGTGTTTGTATATCCATCTAACCATGGTGTAGGCTTGTAGGTAATAAAAAACTGACTCCCGTTGGTTGCCGTTCCTCCTCCATTTGCCATAGACACAACTCCCTTACTATCATGTCGTAAGTCTGGATTAAATTCATTACGAAATTTGTATCCTGGTAAAGGCCCAGATCCTGTACCCGCTGGATCTCCACCCTGGGCAATAAAATCAGGTATTACTCTATGAAACCCTAATCCATCAAAATATCTTTTTCCTTTAATTGAGTCTGGTACCATTGAATTTGTTCCTTCAGCCAACGTTACAAAGTTTGCTACTGTTAAAGGAACTTGCTCTGGATACAATTTCATGATAATTGTTCCTTTGTCTGTTTCCAAATCGGCATACAAACCATCCTCTAAATCTTTATAATTGTCACTACATGCTCCGAAAATAGTAACTAAAAATACTACGTAAATTACTTTTTTCATTTTTTATCTAATATATCTAATAATTCAACTTCAAAAACCAATGCTGTAAATGGTTTAATTAATGCTCCTCTCTGCTGTACTCCATAAGCTAATTCTTGAGGAATAAAAAATTTATATTTTGCCCCTACTTTCATTAGCTGTAAACCTTCTCCAAAACCTTTCACAAATTGATTAACTCCTAACTCATAAGGCTTCTTTTTTTCCACAGAACTGTCGAATACTTCTCCATTTATAGTCGTTCCGTGATAATGTACTTTTACTTTTGACATCGCTTTAGGACTTTCTCCTTTACCTTCTTTTAAAACAATATACTGCAAACCACTTGCTGTAGTAATAACTTCGTTTTTAGATTTGTTGGCTTTCAAAAATTCTTCTCCTGCCTTTTTGTTATCACCAAATTTAGCTTCAGCTTCCTTTGCTGCTTTTTCTTGTTTTTCTTTCATTTCAGCTTGTTGCTTCTTTTGAAAGTAAGGTCTTATCACATTTTGGATATCTTTTATTTCTATCAACAAATTAGTAGAGTCTAAATTATTTCTGATAGCTTGCAAAAGAATTTCCTCATTTACATTTTTGAAATTACTTTTTAATTGCATAGACATTGATAAACCTACTGCATAACTTACAGAGTCTATTTCACTATCCAATGATTTCACTTCTTTAGGTTGATTCCCACAAGAAATCATAAATGATGATATCATGATAAAAATTAAAAATTTATTCTTCATTTTTTAAATCTTCTTTTATATTGATTAATGTTACTATACTTATAATTGATTGATTGATTCCAATTCTATGATCATCTCCTACAACACCAAATGCATGATGTGAAGGAATGATAAATTTAATAATTTCTCCAACTCTCATCATTTTTATACCCGACTGAAGTGCAGGAATAAAATCTTCCTTATCTATTGTATACTCTTTAACGCCTAGTTCTTCTTTTGAATAAATCACCTGATCATTTAAATCATAAATCTCATATGAAATTGTTGCAATCGTTCCTTTTTTTAGCGCTGAACCTTGAGTTTCGTTTTTCAGTAGATATTGAAACCAATATCCATTTGAAGATGTTATATAGGTGTGTAGACTATCATTTTTGATATAGGCTAAAACTTTTGCTTCTTCAATTTTATTTATTTTTTTCAACTGTTCCGTTGCAGAAGCCAATGTCTGAGTTTTTGTATAACTAATAGGCCTTCTTGCTTCTGGTGATGCGCACGAAATCATGCCAGAAAATAATAAAATCAAATAACTATACTTCATAGGATGCTTTTAAGGCTTCTTCATTCTCAGGAAGTAAACGACTAAACTTAACAATTGTTTCTTCCATGCTAAGATCCGATTTCCCTCCAGCAGCATTGTCATGTCCGCCACCACTAAAATTGTTTCTTGCAAATTGATTTACAGAGAAACTTCCTTTAGACCGAAAAGAGATTTTTATGATTCCTTGTTCTTTATCTTCAATAAAGATCGCAGCCATCACAATTCCATCAAGAGATAGCGCATAATTAACAACGCCTTCTGTATCTCCTTTTTTAAAATTGTGCTTTTTCTTCTCTTCTTCAGTTAATGTAATATAAGCTGTATTGTATTCAGGAAAAACCTGTAAGTTACTTAATGCTTGCCCTAATAACTGTAAGCGACCATAGGAATTTGCATCATAAACATTGTTATGTATCCTATCATTCTGAGCTCCTTTGTCAATCAAATCAGCAATAACTCTATGTGTGGTACTAGTTGTAGATCTAAAGCGAAAAGAACCAGTATCTGTCATGATACCAGTGTATAAACATGTAGCTATATCTTCATCAATCAATGAAACATCATCCATCATTTCTATAAAATGATAGATCATTTCGCAAGTCGAACACATGGATGTGTCTGAATACATATAACGAAAATCATCGGGTTGCTGATGGTGGTCTATCAAAACGAAATCATTTGGATATGCCTCTAAAGTATTCTGCATATCTTTTCCCACTCGATGCGATGCATTAAAGTCTAATAGGAAAATAATATCCGATTCTTTAATGGCTCTTTGTGATTGCGAATTCTGCCAATCAAACCGATAGGTAGTATCCGATCCCGGCAACCAATGTAGGAAGTCAGGGTATTCATTAGGAACAACAACTGTTGGTTGGTGGCCTTTCTTTTTTAAATAATGATACAATCCTAAAGTAGATCCCATTGCATCACCATCTGGATTTCTATGTCCAATAATCACAATGCTTCTAGGAGTCTCCAGATACGATTGTAACTCGTTTATATCTTTCAAAATCATATGCAGCGAAGATACAATTTAATCACATTCTCCACCCTATTTTTAGTCATTTGTCTTTCCTTGTTTTTACAGATAAGTATCTGTAAAAAAACAGCAATTTCTTTATTTTGTTCACAATTTACATCACCAACATTTTGAAGGATTATACATCATCCTTAACTTGTTTTTAACATTAAAAGCTGTACTTTTGCCGCGATTTATAAAAATAATAAAACAAAAATGGCAACAAATAGAACTTTTACCATGATTAAGCCAGATGGTGTTGAGAATGGACATACAGGAGCAATCTTAGAAAAGATAAACGCAGCTGGATTTAGAATTGTGGCAATGAAAAAAACACAAATGACAAAGAATGATGCTGAGGCTTTTTATGCAGTTCATAACGAACGTCCTTTCTTTGGTGAGTTAGTAGAATTCATGACTAGAGGTCCTGTGGTTGCAGTTATCTTAGAAAAAGACAATGCTGTTGAAGACTTTAGAACATTAATTGGTGCTACAAACCCTGCAGATGCAGCTGAAGGTACAATTAGACAATTGTATGCTACTTCTATGGGAGAAAATGCTGTACATGGTTCTGATAGCGATGAAAATGCTCAAATAGAAGGAAACTTCCATTTTTCTGGTAGAGAAATGTTCTAAGAAACTTCTTTTAAATAATTTAGTGAAACTCGTTACGAAAGTGGCGAGTTTTTTGTTTTTAGAATTAAATTTAAGTAGTAAAAATCCAAAAGGCAAAGGCAAAATTGGCATGTCGGAAATATTACTTCTAATACAGAATCCTGAATGCCGAATATCTAGCAAACCTACACCAGCATCAATTT
>JAESUF010000291.1 GCA_016763215.1 Flavobacteriaceae bacterium | reverse complement strand
TTAGATTTCATACAGCTTTTACTCAATTAAAAAATTTAAACACTTCTCATCAGTATTTTAAGAGTATAAAGACATTGTATCAATTTTACAAAAGGGTTATTACCCACGAGAAGTTATCTTTTCAAGGTGAGCCTTTGAGTGGACTTCAACTAATGGGGATGTTAGAAACGAGAGTTTTAGATTTTGAAAATATTATCATTACTTCTGTCAATGAAAATGTAATCCCTTCCAGTAGTACGCAAAGTTCCTTTATTCCTTTTGACGTGAAAATTCAATTTGGATTGCCAACATCTAAGGAAAAGGATGCTATTTATTCATATCACTTTTTTCGTTTATTACAAAGGGCAAAAAATGTTTATTTATTGTACAATACTGAAAATGACTCTTTTGGAAATGGCGAAAAAAGCCGCTTTATCTCTCAATTAGAATTAATGCATGATGGCATCATTTCAAAATTTATAAGCCCTAAAGTAATCACAGACAGGAAAAACAGAAAAGAGGTAGAAAAAAACGAGCAAGTTCTAAGCAAGCTAAAACAGCTAGCAGAAAAAGGAATTTCTCCTTCAGCGCTCACTAATTATTTATACAATCCTATTGTCTTTTACCAACAAAAAGTTTTAGGAATTAGAGAATTGGAAACTGTCGAAGAAACTGTTGCTACTAATACCATGGGTACGGTAGTTCATGATACTTTAGATGAATTATACGCTAACTATATTAATAAAACACTAACCGTCGGTTTTTTTGATCTAATGCTTCAAAAATCGAAAGCGTTGGTTCAAAAGTATTTCGAAAAACATTTTAGAAATGGTGATATTTCTAGAGGAAGAAACCGATTAATTTTTGAAGTTGCTAATCGATATGTTGAGCGTTTTTTACTCTTAGAAAAGAAATTAGTAAACGAAGGACGGCAACTAAAAATTTTAGCAACTGAGTTAAATTTAGAAACCACGATATCGGTTCCTAACATCGATTTTCCAATTAAAATTAAAGGAATTGTAGACAGAATTGATGAATTGGATGGGACACTTAGAATTATCGATTATAAATCAGGAATGGTAAATGCTTCTCACTTAAAAATTCCGAACCTTGAAGAGGTTATCGATTTTAAATACAGTAAGGCAATTCAAATTATGTTATATGCCTTTTTATATGATCAAAATCACCCTATCGATTCAAACACTCCTTTAGAAGCAGGAATTATTTCTTTTAAAAATTTAAAAAGCGGATTCTTAAATGTGAATTTTTCTGCCAATTATAGAAATCCTGATTATCAAATTACTCAAGACAAACTAGAGGATTTTATGGAACAAATAAAAGGTCTTTTGCAAGAAATATACAATTTAGAAGTCGCTTTTAAAGAACCCGTAGAGTTACCCTTTTAGTATTGCTAAATTAAAGGAAAGGGTTACTGGAAAAGAGAAAGAAATAATCTCTACATTTAACAAGCGGTAAATCGCTTGTAAAAATGAAAAGCTTTTTAGATCCATTTTTAGAATCACAAATCACTACTAATAAACAAACTAACCAATCGCTGGACATAGTAGGTATAAGCTCCATTGGTGTTTGGCAACAAGTTGGCGTGAATTAGCAGTCATTCTAAATCAACCATTATGATATTCCAAGGAAAAGATAAAGAGTACTTTCGATTGAAAACCGTAGGCCCTGAAAACAAGGAAGTACTAGCTGAAACTAAAGAGCGAAGTTTAACCATTTTATGGTTTGAATCTGGGGTTAATGAACTAATTGTAGATGGTCAGGAGCACATTTTTAAAAGAACCGAGATGGTCTTTTTTACTGAATTCCACAGGGTGAAGCCCATAAGAGTTGGGAAGATTCGATATCTAAGATTTAACCAAGACTTTTATTGTGTTCAGGATAATGACACAGAGGTGGCTTGTAAAGGAATGTTGTTCTTCGGAGCGTCCGAATTACCTGTGATTACAATTCCTGAGGAGCTATTAGAGACGCTAGAAACAATTTGGACATTGTTCAATATCGAGATACAATCTGCCGATCATTTACAAATGCAAATGTTGCAGATGATGTTGAGAAGGTATCTGATCCTATGTACAAGAATGTATAAGAAACAAGCGAATTACCCTAAGGGTAGCATTGACTCTAATATTGTAAGAGAATTCAATTTCCTGGTTGAGAACAATTTCAAAACTAAGCATAGCGTGGCTGAATATGCAAAGCTGATGAACAAATCTCCAAAAACCATCTCTAATATTTTTTCAAAAATCAGTACAAAAACCCCACAGCAATTTATTCAGCATCGAAGATTACTCGAGGCAAGAAGACTCCTGCAATATTCATGTAAGCAGGTTCAGGAAGTCGCTTACGAAATTGGCTATGATGATATTCAGTCTTTTAGCCGATTTTTCAAGAAACATACAGGTATTTCTCCTTCGAAATTTAAAGAGACCCAAGCATAAGGAAAATTTGCCTACTATTCAGGAAGAGTTGCCTATCTGCTGCGTCCCCTTTATCCTCAACTTTACATTGTCATTTAATTATTAACTTTAAAATCTAAGACAATGAAAAAATTAATCTTAACAGTAACAGTTTTTACGTTTAGTATCGCAAATATATTTGCTCAATTACCAGACCCAGGATTTACAGTAGATGAAAATACTGCTATTGTGATAACTGACCCTCAAAACGATTTTTTAAGTCCAGATGGGGTAACTTGGGGAGTTGTAGGACAAAGTGTAACAGAAAATAATACAGTAGATAATATTGAAGCACTTTTTAAAATAGCAAAGGAAAAAGGGATCACTGTATTTGTATCACCACATTATTATTTTAAACATGACCATTCTTGGCAAATTGAAGGTGCTTTAGAAGTATTAATGCACAAGATTGGAATGTTTGACAGAAAAGATGCTTTATCGACAGAAGGTTTTGAAGGATCTGGAGCAGATTGGTTAGATAAATACAAGAAATATATTAATGGAGACAATGTAATTGTTACAAGTCCTCATAAGGTATATGGTCCAGAATCAAATGATTTAGCTTTACAATTACGTAAACACGGATTTAGCAAAGTAGTTTTAGCAGGAATGTCTGCGAACCTTTGTA
>JAESUF010000290.1 GCA_016763215.1 Flavobacteriaceae bacterium | reverse complement strand
TCATCGATTAAGCCCTATTGTAGAAGAGTATTTGTACTCAGCAATGGAAGATTACAAAATCGATATCATGATAGAGTCTGGACCCAATTCACGAACTGTTCAGATTAATTTAGAACCCTTTACTCTAATTGGAGCCACTACCCGCTCAGGATTATTAACAGCTCCAATGCGAGCTCGTTTCGGTATCAGTAGTCGTTTAAATTACTACAAGAAAGAATTACTTACGACCATTGTACAAAGAAGTGCTAAAATTTTAAAAGTTCCAACTTCAATGGAAGCAGCGATAGAAATTGCTGGAAGAAGTAGAGGGACACCAAGAATTGCAAATGCATTGCTTCGTAGAGTACGTGATTTTGCTCAAATAAAAGGAGATGGCACAATTACCATTGCAATTGCAAAGTATGCCTTAAAAGCGCTAAATGTAGATGCGTATGGTTTGGATGAAATGGATAATAAAATTTTATCGACCATTATTGATAAATTTAAAGGTGGGCCTGTAGGAATTAGTACATTAGCAACAGCAGTAGCAGAGAATTCTGAAACTATAGAAGAAGTATACGAACCCTTTTTAATACAAGAAGGTTTTATTATGCGGACACCTAGAGGAAGGGAAGTTACAGAATTAGCCTATAAACATTTAGGAAGAACGAAAGGGAAAAATCAAGGAGAATTGTTTTGATAAAATGAAAGCATTAAAAAGACTCATACCCATTTTAGAATGGTTGCCTAATTACAAAGGCGCTCGTTTTCGCGGAGACTTTGTGGCTGGAATTACCGTTGCTATTATTTTAATTCCTCAAGGGATCGCTTATGCATTAATAGCTGGGTTGCCTCCTATTTATGGATTGTATCGTGCTTTAGTTCCACAGGTTGTTTATGCAATTTTTGGTTCTTCTAGACAAGTGGCTATTGGGCCAGTTGCAATGGATTCTCTGATTGTGGCAACTGGAGTTTCAACCATCGCGCTAGTTGGTTCTGAGTACTATGTTTCTATTGCTATTTTATTGGCCTTCTTAGTAGGTGGAATTCAGTTTTTATTAGGAGTTTTTCAACTGGGGTTTGTGGTTAATTTCCTTTCTAAACCAGTAATAACAGGATTTACATCAGCAGTAGCTCTAACCATTGGAATTAACCAATTCAGAAATTTATTATGTGTAGACTTTCTCCAAAGCGATCAAATCCAATATGTTTTAGAAGACATTTGGATAAATATCATCGATTATAATTTACATACAGCCATTTTAGGGTTGATTGCCGTTGCCCTCATTATTTTCTTACGAAGAATCAATAAAAAGATTCCGAATGCACTAATTGTGGTTGTTTTAGGAATTCTTGCCATACGTTACTTTGGAGAAAAATTCTCAGAGGTAGCCATTGTTAAAGACATCCCGTCTGGATTGCCGAGTTTCTCATTTCCAGAATTGGATATTGGTTTAATGAGAGAACTATTGCCAATTGCTTTTACATTGGTTCTTGTTGGATATTTAGAAACAATATCTATTGGAAAATCGTTAGAGGCAAAGCAAGATGAATACAAAATAAGACCCAATCAAGAATTGATTGCATTAGGGTTGAGTAATATGGTAGGTTCTTTATTCAAAGCCTATCCATCAGCCTCCAGTTTTTCAAGATCAGCGATTAATGAAGAATCGGGAGGAAAAACAGGAATGGCATCGTTTATTTCTGCGATTGCTGTACTGGTAACCTTATTATTCTTAACGCCTTTATTTTACCACCTTCCAAAGACAGTGTTGGCGGCAATTATTATTGTAGCCGTATTTGGATTGGTACAAATAAAAGAGGCGATCTATTTATGGAAAGCGAATAACATGGATTTTTGGTTGTTATTGGCAACATTCATATCAACATTAGTTTTAGGGATTGAATATGGAATTGCAATAGGAGTTGGCGTATCATTAATTGTTTTAATTTTTAGAACATCCAGACCTTATACCGTTGAATTAGGGAAAGTTCCAAATTCAGATTTTTATAGAAACAAAGAACGGTTTTCGGAGGTGATTATAGACCCAGAAGTCTTAGTCTTCCGTTTTGATGCACAGTTGTTTTATGCAAATTCAAGTTATTTTAGAGATAATTTAGACGAACTAGCTGAAGCAAAAGGAGACCATTTAAAATTAATTGTACTAGATGCAGAAAGTATCAATCGTATAGATAGTACAGGCGTAGAAATGCTCAAAGAACGAATACGATACTATCAGAAAAGAGGCATTTTATTCTACTTTACAGGAGTAAAAGGACCTGTTAGAGATCTTTTGTTTCGAGGAAAGATATTAGACATCATTGATGTGAATCACTTTTTTATGCGAGTTAACGGAGCTGTTAACTTTTATAAAACTGGAGATAGAAAGCATCAAAAAAAGTATGCCAATTATATACATCAAGCATACCAGTAAATTACAAAGAAAGATATGAACGTAGAACAGATTTATACAGGATGTTTAGCGGAAGGGGCTTATTATATTGAAAGCAATGGAAAAGTTGCTATTATAGACCCTTTAAGAGAAGTCCAAGAGTATATAGACAGAGCAGCCAGAGATAATGCAACAATAAAATATGTCTTTGAGACGCACTTTCATGCCGATTTTGTGAGTGGGCATGTAACACTTGCCGAAAAAACGGGAGCAAAAATCGTTTTTGGACCCAATGCAGAAACAAAGTTCGATTCTCATATAGCAGAAGACAACGAAGTATTTCAATTAGGAGATATTACCATTACAGTATTACATACTCCTGGTCATACGATGGAGAGTACAACCTATTTGTTAAAGGATAAAGAAGGAAATGACCATGCTATTTTTAGTGGAGATACGTTGTTTCTTGGAGATGTTGGTCGCCCAGATTTAGCACAAAAAAGCGACATGACTCAAGAAGATTTAGCCGCAACCTTATTTGATAGTTTGCGAACTAAGATTATGCCTTTAGGAGATGATGTTATCGTATATCCAGCACATGGAGCAGGTTCTGCTTGTGGAAAGAATTTAAGTAAGGAAACAATTGGACGTTTAGGCGAACAAAAGAGAACAAACTATGCATTGCGAGCAGACATGACAAAAGAAGAGTTTGTCAAAGAAGTAACCGATGGTTTGTTACCTCCACCAGAATACTTTCCTTTAAATGTGAAGTTGAACAAAGAAGGATATAAATCAATTGACGAAGTCCTCAAAGTAGGAGCCAAAGCATTGCCTATTGCAGATTTTGAATTGGTTGCCAATGAAACAGATGCATTAGTTATAGATGTACGCCATCAATTTGAGTTTATGAAGGGGTTTATTCCACAATCAATTTTTATTGGACTGGGAGGAACTTTTGCGCCTTGGGTGGGCGCTTTAATCAAAGATATTCATCAACCCATATTATTGGTTGTTCCAGAAGGGAAAACCGAAGAGGCCATTACTCGCTTGTCACGTGTTGGGTTTGACAATGTTTTAGGATATTTAAAAGGAGGCTTCGAATCGTGGAAAGATGCAGGAAAAGAAGTCGATACTTTAACATCCGTTTCGGCAGAAGTCTTAGAACAGAAAATTAATCAAGAGGCACTCGTTTTTGATGTAAGAAAACCAGGAGAATATTCAAATGAGCATATTGAAAATGCACCAAATACACCTTTAGATTTCTTAAACGACCACATCTCAGAGTTCCCAATAGATCAAGATTTTTATTTGCATTGTGCTGGAGGGTATCGTTCTGTAATTGCTGCTTCAATCTTAAAAGCTCGTGGATTCCATAAGGTAATTGATGTTGCTGGAGGCTATGGAGCCATCAAAAATACGGGCATTAAACGAACAACTATTGTTCCTTGTTCATCAACAAAACAAGATGAAAAATTTTTTAGTGTATAGTTTTCTTTTTTTTGCAATTGTAGGTTGTAAGAAAGAAGGTTCATCGACAGTAACATTAATCGAGTCGGGAGAGCTAGTAAAATTAATGACTCAAAAGAACATTCAATTAGTCGATGTACGCACGCAAGCTGAATATGATAAAGGAGCCATCAAAGATGCTGTACTCATTGATTTCTGGGGAGAAGGCTTCGTGAAAAAAGTAGCTGCGAAATTCAACAAAAAAGAAGCCATCTATATCTATTGTCAAAAAGGCGGAAGAAGTAGTAAAGCTTCCAAAATGCTCTTAGAAAATGGATTTCAAAACGTGTATGACCTTAAAGGTGGATATGGAGATTGGAAAGCTACTAGGAAGTAATTTGTTTGGACTTTTATGTAATTTTAGATTTAGATGTCACGGATTGTAAATCCGCGAGAACTTATTTTTAAGAGATTGGTGTTACGGACTGCAAGTCCGCGCCATCTGAGTATGAACACGCAAAAGTGCTAGTACGGACTTGGAGTCCGTGCCCAGTATGAAAAGAGAAGTAGCTAATTTAGGGATGTTGTAGAATTGTTTTAAAAGCAAAATAAAAAAACCGCTCCCGCACGATTCCATCATGTGGTA
>JAESUF010000289.1 GCA_016763215.1 Flavobacteriaceae bacterium | reverse complement strand
TTACATGAAAAAATACACGAAACAGTTTAGGTGATTTCCTAAACGAAGAGAGCCTATTTAAAATAGGTTTTGCGTTTTGAACAATATTCTCTCGCGAAGAATAGACACAAACAACGAGTGTCTTTAAATGTTCGTTGAAAAAATAATTTTATTTTTTTTAATTATGAAAAAACAAATTTTAAACATCGGAAAAGCATTAAATAAAGCGGAGCAGAAACTAATTCATGGAGGATTGTTTGGCGACGACCCAATTCCTCCTGGAAACTGTGGTGGCTACCCTTCATACCCGAATATAGCAACAGGTAGTGGCCATTCAAATACCAATTGTTCTAACACAGCAGACTGCCCTCCCAATCCAATTCCAGGAGCCCCCTACATGTGTGATTTTGGTTGTTGTTTATATGCGTATTAGGTTACTAAATACAGGTGATTGCTATTAAGTAACAATCACCTGTTCTTTGGTTGAAAAAACCAATCAGTAGAATTTCATCTCGCTTTTCTAGGCCTTACTTCTTTGACTATTTTTTATATAAGTAAGAGCTGACTTCATCTATTTTGTTGAGAAGTTACATGAAGAACATACAGTTACTGAATATAAACAAGCAGGTTAAAAAATGCAGATGTTAAAGTAATTTTTAGCTTTTGATAACTAGTATATTAATAAAATGAAATATATTTAAGATTCGAAAAAAATTCATACTTGAAAAAATTCCCTACCTATAAACAAACCGAGGCCAAAGATTGTGGCCCTACTTGTGTTAAGATTATTTCCAAACACTATGGCAAAACAATCAACACTCAACAGTTACGTGATTTAAGTGAAACTACCCGAGAAGGAAGTAGTTTGTTAGGGTTGAGCGATGCAGTAGAATCTATGGGATTTAAATCTCTAGGAGTTAAGCTTTCTTATGATAAATTATTAGAAGCACCGCTTCCATGCATTGTACATTGGAACAAAAATCACTATGTAGTACTTTATAAGATTAAAAAAGACACTATCTACATCTCAGATCCTGCTCATGGACTGATCACTTTTACTAAAAAAGAGTTCATCAAACATTGGATTGGCAACAATGCTGATGGAACAACAGAAGAAGGTATTGCTTTACTCGTAGAGCCTACTCCAAGATTCTATGACAGCACATTTGATGAAGAACAGAAATTTGGCTTTGGATTTATTTTCAAATACCTTTTCAAGTATAAGAAGTTTCTAGTTCAATTAATTATTGGATTACTCGCAGGTAGTTTATTGCAATTGGTGCTACCCTTTTTAACACAAAGTGTCGTTGATGTTGGGATAAAAAATCAAGATCTTGATTTTGTCTATTTGATTTTAATTGCACAATTTTTTCTATTTATCGGAAGAGCATTGTTAGACATTATTAGAAGTTGGATTTTATTACATCTAAGCACACGTATTAATATCTCTTTGATCTCAGATTTCTTTATCAAACTGATGAAGCTTCCCATTTCTTATCTTGATGTACGAATGACGGGAGACTTATTACAGCGAATCAACGATCATAAAAGAATTGAAAGAATACTCACCACTTCCTCATTGACTGTACTATTCTCTTTATTCAACTTAATTATCTTTAGTATTGTTTTAGGCTACTATAGCCTTCAAATATTTGGAGTCTTTGTTATAGGAAGCGTCTTGTATTTTGGATGGGTGCTCTTCTTCTTTAAAAAACGAAAAGAGTTAGATTACAAACGATTCTCAGAGGTGAGTCAGGAACAAAGTAAGGTGATTGAATTGATTAATGGAATGCAAGAGATTAAGCTTCACAACGCAGAGAGAAGAATGCGTTGGAACTGGGAATACGTACAAGCACGGCTCTTTAAGGTAGCCACCAAGAGTTTGGCGCTGGAACAAACTCAAAGTGTTGGCTCTACTTTTATCAATGAAATAAAGAACATGTTTATTACCATTCTGTCAGCAGCCCTCGTGATTAAAGGAGACATTACTTTGGGGATGATGATGGCTATTAGTTATATTGTAGGTCAATTAAATGCGCCCATCGCACAACTGATTAGTTTTATGAGGGATGTACAAGATGCTCAAATTTCTATTGACAGATTGGGAGAAATACACGCTATGGAAGATGAAGAAAAACCTGGAGATAACAAAGCAACCAACCTTCCGGAGAATGCAAATATTCGATTAAAAAACATCACTTTCCGGTACACGGGTGGTTTAGAGCCTGTGCTCAAAGATCTAACCTTAGAAATCCCTTCCAATAAGACAACAGCAATTGTTGGAGTTAGTGGAAGTGGAAAAACGACCTTAATGAAATTACTTCTTGGGTTTTACCAAGTTGGCTCTGGAGAGATTATGATTGACAACTTCAATCTAAAAAATGTATCACAAAAAGTATGGAGAGATCATTGTGGAGTGGTGATGCAAGAAGGATACATCTTTAATGATACTATTGCGAAGAATATAGCTGTTGGAGAAGACTATGTAGACACAGACAAACTAGCACATGCTATTCATGTTGCTAATATTTCAGATTATATTGACGGACTACCTCTTGGATACAATACCAAAATTGGAACTGAAGGAAGTGGATTAAGTACGGGGCAAAAACAACGATTGTTAATTGCAAGAGCTGTTTATAAGAATCCGAAATACTTATTCTTTGATGAAGCTACTTCTGCCTTAGACGCCAATAATGAGAAAGTGATTATGGAAAATTTAAAGCGATTTTTCGAAAACAGAACTGCCATAGTAATTGCCCACCGATTAAGCACTGTGAAAAATGCTGATCAAATCATTGTATTAGAGCAAGGAAAGGTTATAGAACAAGGAAACCATAAAGAGTTAATTAAACTCAAAGGAAGTTATTACAACTTAGTTAAGAACCAATTAGAACTAGGAGACTAATGCCAAACAATCAAGACATACAGATACGTAGTGAGGAAGTACAAGAAATTCTGACAAAGGTTCCTAATTGGATGATCCGTTGGGGAAACACTTTGTTGTTGTTTCTAATTGTAATGTTATTTGCAATTACTTGGTTTGTAAAATATCCAGATTTAATTGCCACTCAGGTAATGGTTACGACCAGTAATCCACCAGAAAAAATTTATGCCAACGCTAGCGGGAAATTTGAGCTCATTCTTGTCAGTGATAGGGACTCGGTTACAACAGATCAAACCCTCGCTGTCATAGAAAATACCGCTTCTTATTCGGACGTACTTCAGCTAAAAAGAATTGTCGATACTATTAATGTGAATAGATTAGAATTCTTTTTTCCAATGCAAAGTTTACCTCCTCTTAATTTAGGAGATCTTAATACAAGTTTTGCTGCTTTTGACAATAACTACACAGACTATCAACTAAATAAAAAATACCAGCCTTTCAACAATGAATCTTTTGCAAGCAACTATTCTTTGGCTCGAGCTAAAGGGAGATTAGAAAATTTAAAGATTCAAGAGAATCATAGTTTACAACAATTAAAAGCTAAAGAAAACAATTTTAATACAAGAGTAAAACGTCTAATTGAGGCTGGGGTTATTTCTCAAAAAGAATATGAACAAAAAGAATCAGAACTTTTAGACACCAAGAAAGCACATAAATCCCTATTATCTTCTGTTTCTCAAGCTAGAGAACAGGTTACCAATGCACAAAAAACCATCAAAGGAGGCACGATAGAAAATATTCAGAAAGAAACACGATTGCTAAAAAAGACTATTCAATCTTTTTATCAGTTAAAGAAAGCCCTAAAAGATTGGGAACGACAATATGTTTTTAAAGCATCAATTAATGGTCAAGTATCTTTTCTTTCTTATTGGGACAAAAATCAAACGGTAAAGAATGGAGAACAAATTTTCACCATTATACCATCACAAAACAACTCTTTTATTGGGAAAATTATTGCTCCTGCTGCAAATTCAGGAAAAATTAAAAAAGGACAGAAAGTGCAGATTCAATTGGCTAATTACCCTTCCGATGAATATGGTGAACTCAACGGTAAGGTAGCATCAATATCACTAGCTCCAAACCAGGATGGGAAATACCTAATTGATGTAGCATTACCCAAGAAGCTTATTACCACTTATGATAAGGAAATTGATTTTCGACAGGAAATGAAAGGAACAGCAAATATCATTACTGAAGATCTTCGATTGATAGAACGCTTCTTTTATCAGCTTAAAAATATACTGAAGTAAAAATAATCTACCCCAGAAGCATCTACAAGCCTTCCGTTTTTTTAATTATAATTCTTAAGGGAAATCAAAACACATTATACTTTAAATCTGACACTCGGCCCTCCCCAAAAATAGGTAATTCTAAAATTCACCATTTTTAGGGATTGACACATCGATATTTATTCTTTAGCTTTATTGTCCAAAAAGAAAAGAAAAATGTTAAAAATTGCTAGCTTACTCTTGCAGTACAACTCTATTGCGTTTGATAAAGAAGAATTTTCATTTCAAATTCAAAGTCACCCTTCTTATCCCAGTCTACATTCAATCACTGGCGTTTTAGATCATTTCAATATTGAAAATGTTGCCGCCAAGGTTCCCGTAAGTAAAGAAACACTAAACGAGCTCCCTAGTAGCTTTTTAGCCCAAATAAATAATAATGAAGCTGGATTAGAATTGGTGTTGATTAAAAAATCAAATGAAAAATACCAGATCTATGACTCAGAGAAAAAAAAGAGAGTTGTTTCTACAGAAAGTTTTCTAAACATCTTTACCGGAATTATCTTAGCTGTAGAAAAAGACGAACATCAAAAAGCTGAAAAAACATCTAGTAATTCTATACACAAGATTTCTCTACTTGTATTAACAGGGTGTTTATTTGTTCTCTATTTTAACATCACCCCTGAAATTGTTTCGTATGCCTCTCTTCTACTCTCTTTTGTTGGTGTTTTCATTAGTATTTCTATTGTAAAACAGGAACTCGGGATTAAAAATGCAATTGGAGATGCTTTTTGCTCTTCAACAGACGAAAAAAAAGACTGTGATGCTGTACTCTCATCAAAAGGGGCAACTCTAATAAAAGGCTACAAACTGAGCGGTCTAAGCCTCATTTATTTTGTTGGATTCGGGATTAGTATTTTATTACTATCATTTCAAAACCTGGGCTTACAAGAAATATTTCTAATCAGTATTTTAGGCCTCCCCATCACCCTATACTCATTGTATTATCAAGCATTTATCATAAAAAAGTGGTGTTTCTTATGCTTAAGTCTAGTTGGAGTCTTGTGGATACAAGCTGCTATGTTCTTTTTCTTACTAGAGCTCTCAATAACATTTGAATTACAAAATACACTAACCATTATCTTTAGTTTTTTAACGGTCTTTACCATTTGGAACATTCTAAAACCTAAGTATGATGAAGCACAGAAAAACAAAGATTCTAAAATTGAATACTATAAATTTAAAAGAAAATTCAGCCTTTTTTCTACCCTCATAAAGAACAATGCTCTTATTGACACAAACTTAAAACCCATCGATGAAATTATTTTTGGAAACAAAAATTCAAATCTAGAGATTGTCATTATTACCAACCCTTTTTGTGGTCATTGCAAGCCAGTCCATAAAGTTATTGAAGATGTTTTGCATCAGTATAAGGATGAAGTGAAAATAATTATTCGATTTAATATTCCAATAAAAGACTTAGAAAGTGATGTTGTAAAAATCACCAGCAGCCTATTACGTCTTTATTTTAATGAAAGTGAAGAAACCTGTCTTTTGGCTATGGGAGAAATTTATAATGGGCTTTCTCCTAAAAAGTGGTTGCAAAAATGGGAAATCAATTTTAATAATGATGCATATTTGAATTCATTAAGCAAACAAAAAGATTGGTGTGCAGAAACTAAAATCAATTTCACTCCTGAAATTTTAATCAACGGAAGGTCATTTCCTAAAGAATATGAAAGACAAGATTTGATTTATTTCATAGAAGAATTACATGAAGAATGTAATGTCAATTTAAAAATACAAGAAACAGTTTAGGTGATTTCCTAAACGAGCAAGACCCATATAAAATGGGTCTTGCGTTTTGAACAATATTCTCTCGCGAAGAATAGACACAAACAGTGAGTGTCTCAAAATGTTCACTGCAAAAGTAATTTTTAATTTTTAATTATGAAAAGGCAGGCTAAAAGCTTTTAACAATTCTAAAAAAAAGCTAGACAAAACCAATATGGACCCCAGCAATTCGGCTAGAAATGGCTAGAAATGCCCACCCTGACAAAATCCCTATGCAGGTATCATTATGTTCTATGTTAATTACAAGGAGAATATATCTATCTAAAATTAACATAGTGCAGATTGATGAGTCCATTTTCCCTGTTTTCCATTTCTAAAAAGTAAAATAGACAACAATATTCTCTTAAGATGAATAGACATAAACCTTGAGTGTCTTAAAATGATCAAGGGTTTAACTATTATTTAAATTTTTTTAATTATGAAAAAATCAATTTTAACTATTGGAAAAGTCCTAGACAAAGCAGAGCAAAAAGAAGTTCATGGGGGATTAAGCCTAAAAATGTGTTCAGACAATTCTGGAGACCAGTGCAATCCAAACTTAAATGGGTCCGATTGTGGACCTACAGTTTATGGATCTTTAACTTGTCCATCTGCATATGATTGCCTCTGTCCTATTGGTCAATCTGTTGGTACTTGTTATGCGATTTGGGCATAATGTTTATTTAACTATGTGAGAAAACTCACTTAATTATTTTTTATAAAATTCTCTCGCAAAGAAAGACACAAACCTTGAGTGTCTCTAAATGATCAAGGGTTTAACTATTATTTAAATTTTTTAATTATGAAAAAATCAATTTTAAACATTGGTAAAACCTTAAACAAGGTTCAACAAAAACAAGTTCAAGGAGGAGCTCCAGGAGGAGCAGTTTGTAGTACTGTGTGCATTAATGCAGGCTATGGTGTTCGATGTGATCTTCACGCTGGTTGCCCAGGAGCCTTAGATGGCATGTGCGACGGCAATGGAGGTTATTACCTGTTATAGGTAAGAGCCCTTATTAAATATGGGGCCTTTTAATAAAAGCAAATAACACTCTCATAAAGACTCTCTTATGAGAGTGTAAAATGCACAGAAATAAAAAACATTCTCTCGCAAAGAATAGACACAAACCTTGAGTGTCTCTAAATCATCAAGGATGTATTCAATTTTATTTTTAGTATGAAAAAATCAATTTTAAACATCGGAAAAACCTTGAATAAGGCTGAACAAAAATCAATCAACGGAGGTGCTGGATGCCCACAAATTGATCCAAGAGTATGCTCAGCTTGTGGAGGGTATTCACTCTTTAACGGATGCTGTCTTGGTGATCAAGAAACCTGGTCATGTATTAATGGTTATTAGTAGAAAAAAGAAATACAGATCATACAAATATCCTAACATATCTCAGTTTTTTAATTATGAAAAAATCAATTTTAACCATTGGTGAAACTTTAACCAAGGCAGAACAAAAACAGGTTAACGGTGGTAACTCCTGTGA